>NZ_JBYSZA010000010.1:0-195158 GCF_058786735.1 Pseudomonas sp. FW305-7 | reverse complement strand
AATCTCATATTCATTTCAGGTCTTAATAAATAGCTTCTTATTCCTTAACGAATATAAATCCCGTCCCTATACTCGCTCAGGAACAGACACGCAGGAGAGCTCCCCCATGCGCAACGAATCAATTCGCTACCTGATTGTGCCGGGCTGGCAAGGATCGCCAGAAGATCATTGGCAAAGCCACTGGCAGAACAGCCTGCCGAACAGCGCGCGGGTGGAACAGGCCGACTGGCTGACACCTCGCCGTGAAGACTGGGTCGCCGCGTTGGCGGAGGCGATTGCCGCCGACAGCACGCCGGTCATCCTCATCGCACACAGCCTTGGCTGCGTCACCGTTGCCCATTGGGCAGCCACCGCACCGCTGCAATACCTGCGTCAGGTACGTGGTGCCTTGCTGGTCGCGCCGGCAGATGTCGAGCGTCCGACGTGCGCGCCGGCACTGCGCAATTTCGCACCGATTCCGACCGATCTGCTGCCATTCCCGAGCCAGGTGGTCAGCTCCGACAACGACGCCGCCGTCAGTGCCCCGCGTGCTTTGGAACTGGCGCGCAACTGGGGTGCCGAGGCCGGAATTCTGGCCGGCGCCGGACACATCAATGTGAAGTCCGGGCATCAGCGCTGGGAGCAGGGTTTTGCTTATCTCTATCGCCTGCAAAACCGTATGGAAGACCACGCACGCCGTCGCGCCTGATTTTTTATTTCTTTAAACGCCCCCGTCTGCCGGCGGTTCTGGGCGGGAGTCTGCCATGAGTTTCGATACTTTCGGTCAGCCGTTGCTGACCTTTCCCGATGCGGAAAAAAGCCCCCTGAGCATTCGCGCCAAAGCGCTGGTGTTCGTTGACCCGCGCTCGCGTCAGTTGCGTGAAGAACTTGAGCAATTGGCGCCGCGCTCAGTCTCGGTACTGATCCGTGGCGAGACGGGAACCGGTAAAGAACTGCTCGCCCGCCACATCCATCGCGCCAGTGATCGCAGTGGCCTGTTCGTTTCGGTCAATTGCGGTGCGATCAGCCCGACCTACGCCGACGCCGAACTGTTTGGCTACGCCGCCGGCAGCTACACCGGCTCGGCCAGCAGCCGTGCGGGCTGGTTCGGCTCGGCCAATGGCGGGACGTTATACCTTGATGAAATCGGCGACCTGCCGCTGCCGATCCAGATCAAATTGCTCGCCGCCCTGGAAAACCACGAAGTCACCCGCGTTGGTGCGCATCAGCCGAGCCCGGTGGATGTGCGGCTCGTCGCGGCGACCAGCATCGATCTGGCGCAAGCGGTGGACGCCGGGAAATTCCACGAGCGGCTCTATCACTACCTCAGCGAAGGCCAATTGGAACTGCCGGCCCTGCGTGCGCGAATCGGTGACATTCTTTCGTTGGCCGAATATTTCCTCGGCATTTACAGCCAGCGCCTGGATCTGCCGGTGCCGCTCATCAGCGAAGCGGCGCAACACGCGCTGGAGCGACACAGTTGGCCGGGCAACACCCGCGAGCTGGAAAACGTCATTCACTTTGCTTTGCTGGTGAGTACCGGTGACGAGATTCTGCCGGAACATCTGAACCTTCCCGATGCGTCTGGGCCGCAGGTTCAGATCGAAAGACTGGTCAGGCAAACCAACATCGGCGGTAGCGTCGATGAGCGTAAGGCGTTGAAAGAACTGCTGATTAATCTGAGCCAGACGCTTTAAGCCATTTTGTTATGTATGAACAAAATGGAATATCAAAGTGAATAAACGTTATTGTCCGGGAATAAAAAATCCGGGTATTGTCCGCTTCACGCCAGAGATAGCACTTCACTGGCACTCGTATTAATAGCCGTCGCCATCAGCGATCGTGATTCTCGATAAGGACACTGCATGAAAAAGGTTCTGTTGTTTACTGCACTGGCGGCTGCTCTGACGGCTTCCCTGGCTCAGGCCGGTGAGAAACTGGTCGTTGCGGCGACCCCGGTCCCGCACGCTGAAATTCTAGAGTTGATCAAACCGACCCTGGCCAAAGAAGGCGTGGATCTGGAAATCAAAGTCTTCACCGACTACGTTCAGCCGAACGTACAGGTTGGCGAGAAGCGTCTGGATGCCAACTACTTCCAGACCAAGCCTTACCTGGACAGCTTCAACGCCGGTAAGTACAAGGACGACAAGTCCAAGTACCTGGTAACCGTGCAAGGCGTGCACGTTGAACCGTTCGGCGGCTACTCGAGCAAGTACAAAAAACTGGCTGATCTGCCGGACGGCGCAACCATCGCCATCCCGAACGAAGGCAGCAACAGCGGCCGCGCTCTGATCCTGCTGCAGAAGGCTGGCCTGATCGAACTGAAAGATCCGAAAAACGCTCTGGCAACGCCGAAAGACATCGCCAAGAACCCGCACAACTTCAAGTTCAAGGAACTGGAATCGGCCCTGCTGCCACGCGTTCTGAAGGAAGTTGATCTGGACATGATCAACACCAACTACGCGCTGGAAGCCAAGTTGAATCCGACCAAGGATGCGCTGGTGATCGAAGGTGCAGATTCGCCTTACGTGAACTTCCTGGTGGCCCGTGAGGACAACAAGAACAGCGACGCGATCAAGAAACTCGCCGCTGCCCTGACCAGCCCTGAAGTCAAAGCGTTCATCGAGAAGAAGTACAACGGCGCGGTACTGCCGGCGTTCTGATCTGACGCTTGAACCACCCCCTTCAAGGTGTGAAAACGCCGATGGCCAGCGATGGTCATCGGCGTTTTTGTGTGCACGACTTTTAGCTTGCGAATGATCCTGTGGCGAGGGGATTTATCCCCGATCGGCTGCATAGCAGTCGTGAAATCAGTCAACACGGTGCATCTATAGCCCGATATCTGGGGCCGCTTCGCAGCCCATCGGGGATAAATCCCCTCGCCACAAAGTCAGCAGCCAGAAGCAAAGATCGCAGCCTTCAGCAGGTCCATGTAGGAGCCGCCGAAGGCTGCGATCTTTTGATCTTGATTGTGTCAGGCCGCTTGGGTTTTCAAAGCCCGGCGCAACGCCACCAACAATTTCACAATGTCCTGCGGATCCAGTCGCTGCGGCACTTTTACGTCCATGTTGTCTTCCTTGTAATGGTTTGGCCGAGGGAGTCTGGCCAAAAGCTGTTCGTCCTTGGAGGGCTTTCATGAAAAAGAGACCCTTCCTACAGCGCAAAGGAAAATAGCCTTCTTATTCCTTCCCGGCAAACCCACAAGATAGTTTTTTGGGTGATATCAATATGCTTTAACGGTATTTAAATTCTTGTTTTTATACCTATAAAGTCACTGCCTGCCGGACAGTTACCCGCTGCCCATGGACTGCACCACCGTCGCTTACCGAGCGGCGTACAGGACGTTTCATGACTTTCGATTACGCTTTTATCCTCAGCACCCTGCCGGCGTTTCTAAAAGCCGTGGGCGTGACGCTGCAGGTCGGGTTGATCGCCATCGGCACGTCGTTGCTGGTGGCACTGCTCAACGCGACGATTCTGGTGTTTCGCACGCCTTATCTGCAAAAACTGGTTGGCTTGTACGTGGAGCTGGCGCGCAACACACCGCTGCTGATCCAATTGTTCTTCGTCTACTTCGCCTTGCCGGCAGTGGGGATTCAGGTCTCTGGCTTCACCGCCGCGATCATCACCATGACTTTCCTCGGCGGCGCTTACCTCACTGAAGTGCTGCGTGCGGGCGTCGATGCGGTGCCGCAGGCACAGTTGGAATCAGGTCGTTCCATCGGCCTGTCGCACGGTCAGTTGCTGCGCTACGTGATCCTGCCGCAAGCGGGGATTCTCAGCCTGCCGTCACTGTTCGCCAATTTCATTTTCCTGCTCAAGGAAACCACCGTGGTCTCGGCGGTGGCGGTGCCGGAAATCCTCTACACCACCAAAAGCTACATCGCGCTCTATTACAAAACCTACGAAATGCTCGCCGTGCTGACGCTGATCTGTGTGTTGCTGTTCTTGCCGCTGTCACTGTTGCTCAGCCGTCTGGAAAGGAGGCTCCAGCATGGCCAGTTCGGGTCTTGAATTGCTTTGGGTGTCGTTGCCGCAACTGGCAAAAGGCGCCGGGCAAACCCTTTCGATTTCGTTTCTGAGCATCGCCATCAGCACTGTCGGCGGTGTGCTCTACGGTGTGCTGCGCACGCTCAACGTGACGTGGCTGAATGCGATCCTGCGGGTCTATCTGGAGCTGTTCCGGGCGATCCCGGTGCTGGTCTGGTTGTACCTGCTGTTCTTCGGCCTGCCGATTTTCTTTGGTCTGAGCCTGCCGAGTTTCTGGTGCGCGGTGCTGGTGCTGTCGTTGTGGGGCGCCAGCGAGGTCGGTGAAGTGGCGCGTGGTGCGTTGCATTCGTTGCCACGCGGGCAGCGTGAAGCGGGACTGTCGATTGGTCTGAACGCACCGCAACTGTTCGGCTACGTGCTGCTGCCGCAAGCGCTGAAGCGCATGACGCCACCGACCATCAACGTCTACACGCGCATCATCAAGACCAGTTCACTGGCGGTGCTGATCGGCGTGGTCGATGTGATCAAGGTCGGTCAGCAGATCATCGAGCGCACCTACGAATCAGTGCTGATTTACGGCGCGCTGTTCCTGTTTTTCTTCTTTATCTGCTACCCGCTCTCGGCCGCCTCGCGCGTGCTGGAACGGCGCTGGACGCAAGCATGAGCGCATTGATCGAGTTTCACGGTTTCAACAAATTCTACGGCGAGCAGCAGGTGCTCAACGGCATCGACCTGCAAGTGAAGTCGGGCGAAGTGATCGTCATCCTCGGCCCCAGCGGCTGCGGTAAAAGCACACTGCTGCGCTGCCTTAATGGTCTAGAGGTTGCTCACAGCGGCAGCCTGAAGTTTGCCGGTCGCGAGTTGCTCGACACGGCCACCGACTGGCGCGAAGTGCGTCAGCAGATCGGCATGGTGTTCCAGAGTTATCACCTGTTCCCGCACATGAGCGTGCTCGACAATTTGTTGCTCGGCCCGCTGAAAGTACAGAAGCGCCAACGCCGCGAAGCGCAGCAGCAAGCCGAAGCCCTGCTCGAACGCGTGGGCCTGGCGGACAAGCGCGATGCGTATCCAAGGCAGCTCTCCGGTGGCCAGCAGCAACGCATCGCCATCGTCCGTTCGTTGAGCATGAACCCACGGGTCATGCTTTTCGACGAAGTCACGGCGGCCCTCGACCCGGAGATGGTCAAGGAAGTATTGCAAGTGATTCAGGGCCTGGCCCGCGAAGGCATGACCCTGCTGATCGTCACCCACGAAATGGCCTTCGCCCGCGCGGTGGCCGACCGCATCGTGTTCATGGATGCCGGACGCATCCTTGAACAGACCCCGCCCGAGATTTTCTTTACGAACCCGCAAACCGCACGCGCGCAGCAGTTTCTGGAGAAGTTCTCCTTCGTTGCAACACTGCCAAAAACGAATCTGACAAAGGAACTGGAACCGCTATGAAAACTGCCAAGTCATCCCTGTTTGTACTGCCGCTGCTCGGCCTCGCCCTGCTGGCTGGCTGCAACAAGACCGAAGAGCCGGCCAAGCCGAAAGTCGCCAGCGAAAGCACCGCGCCGGCCGGTTATCTGGACAAGATCAAGGCCCGCGACAAACTCATCGTCGGCGTCTTCACCGACAAACCGCCATTCGGTTTCGTCGATGAAGCGGGGCGCTACGTCGGTTTCGATACCGACATCGGCCGTCAATTCGCCAAGGATCTGTTGGGCGACGAGAACAAGGTCGAATTCGTCGCGGTGGAACCTGCCAGCCGCATTCCGTTCCTGCAAAGCGACAAGGTCGATCTGATCCTCGCCAACATGACCGTGACCCCGGAGCGCAAGGAGGCGGTGGAGTTCACCAATCCGAACCTCAAGGTCGCCGTGCAGGCACTGGTGCCGCAGAACAGCTCGGTGAAAAGCCTCGATGACCTGGCGACCCGCACGACCATCGTCACCACCGGCACCACGGCCGACATCTGGCTGACCAAGAATCACCCGGACTGGAAACTGCTGAAATTCGAGAAAAACTCGGAGTCGCTGCAAGCCCTGGCCAATGGTCGCGGCGATGCCTACGCGCAGGACAATCTGGTGCTGTTCAGCTGGGCCAAACAGAACCCGGGTTACCGCGTGCTGGATGAAAAGCTCGGGGCCGAAGCGCCGATTGCGCCGGCAGTGAAGAAGGGCAACGTCGAACTGCGTGACTGGGTGAATACCGAGTTGGCCAAGCTCGGTGAGGAGAAGTATCTACTCAAGCTGTACGACCAATATGTGCGTAAAGAGCTGAGCGATGACACCAAGCCTGAGAGCGTGATTGTTGAGGGTGGCAAGTGGCAGGGGTGATTTCCTGTTGATGATCGTTCCCACGCTCCGCGTGGGAATGCCTCCTGGGACGCTCTGCGTCCAGTGGCGCAGAGCGTCACAGGCTGTATTCCCACGCAGAGCGTGGGAACGATCAGTGGTGATTAGTCAGGCCAATGCCACGCCGGCTCATCCAGCACCCGCTGCCCGACAATCCCGGTCTGCCCCAGCGTTTTCTCCAGCACGATGCAATTGCACTCGGGGTCTTCCTGCAACGCCGAAATCAATCGCCGCGCGTGGGACACCACCCACACCTGACATTCCTCCGAGGCGCGAATGATCAACCGCGCCAGCGCCGGCAACAGGTCTGGATGCAGACTGGTTTCCGGCTCGTTCAGCACCATCAGTGACGGTGGCCGTGGCGTCAGCAACGCAGCAATCAGCAGCAGATAACGCAAGGTCCCGTCCGACAACTCGGCGGCGGACAATGGCCGCAACAAACCCTCCTGAAAAAACTCGATGGCAAAGCGTCCACCGGCCAGCGGCGCGATGTTCAAGCGTGCGCCGGGAAACGCGTCGCTGATCGCCGCCTGCAAAGCATCCGGGTCGCCGATTTCGCGGATCGTCTGCAACGCCGCCGCCAGGTCCCGCCCATCGTGATGCAAAACCGGCGTGCGCGTGCCCAGTTGTGGCTGACGCACCGGGGCATCGGCGTCGCTGCGAAAGTGATCGTAGAAGCGCCAGCGGCGGATGAACTCGCGCATCTGGAACACTTCCGGCGAGCTGCGCAGGCTACCGACCTGATCGAACAGGCTGTCGAAATTCGGCGTGTGTTGCGCCAGCACATCCCAGCTGCGGCCTTCGCGAGCTCGGATCATCGGCCCGTCGCGATCCACCAACAGGCTGGCCGGGCGATAGAACGGCCCGGCCCAGATGCATTCCTTTTTGATTTCCGGGTCGAGGGAAAAAAACGAGTGGCTGGGCTCGGGCAAGCCCAGGGCGATCGAATAACTGAAATCCTCCCCGGCAAACCCCAGACGCAGACGCTTCACGCCTTGACGCACGGTTGGCTCGATCGCCACTTCGCCGTTGCGCATGCGTCGGCTGATGGTTTCCGGACCGGCCCAGAACGTCGAGTCCAGCCCGCCCTCACGGGCCAGCGCATTGACCACGCCGCCCTGCGCGGTCTCGGCCAACAGACGCAAGGCGCGGTAGAGGTTGGATTTGCCACTGCCGTTGGGGCCGGTGATCAGATTCAGCCGACCCAGCGGGATTACCAATTTATTGATCGAGCGGTAATTGGCCACCGCGAGGGTCTTGAGCATGGGCGTTTCCTTATGCCGGAGCCGCTAGTTTGCCGCGCTGGAACCTATGTGGCGAGCCAGCTTGCTCGCGCCCGGCTACGCAGCAGTCGTAAAGCGGCCGCCACGTTTTAACAGAAAGAGCGTGACGGTGGGCTGTCGGGGGCGCTTCGCACCCGAGCGGGAGCAAGTTCTCTCGCCACAGGAATCATGGCGAAAATTGCGTTATTCCCGTGAGCGAACGTTGAACCCTGTTCTAAGCTCACAGTCGTATCGTCACTTGCACGTTCGTACACAGGAAGGAGTCTGCATGGCGAGTCCCGGTTTGAAAACAGCGGTCATGCTGAGTCTGTTCACATTGCTGACCGCGTGCGGGGAGAAAAAAGCGCCGCAGGAATACCTGCCACGCGTCTTCGTGCAAGAGGTCAAACCCGCGGACTACGCGGCTGCCGTGACCCTCACCGGCGATGTGCAGGCGCGTGTGCAGACCGAGTTGTCGTTCCGCGTCGGCGGCAAGATCATCCAGCGCATGGTCGATGTCGGTGATCGGGTGACGGCCAGACAAGTGCTGGCCAAACTCGATCCCAAGGACTTGCAGACCAACGTCGACTCGGCGCAGGCCCAAGTGGTCGCCGAACAGGCGCGGGTCAAGCAGACCGCTGCGGCATTCGTGCGTCAGCAAAAACTGTTGCCCAAGGGTTACACCAGCCAAAGCGAATACGATTCCGCGCAGGCGGCGTTGCGCAGCAGCCAGAGCGCGTTGAGCGCGGCGCAGGCGCAACTGGCCAATGCCAAGGATCAACTGAGTTACACCTCGTTGATTGCCGACGCCCCCGGGATCATCACCGAGCGCCAGGCCGAGGTCGGCCAAGTGGTGCAGGCCACGGCGCCGATGTTCAAACTGGCCCGTGACGGTGACCGCGACGCGGTCTTCAATGTGTACGAATCGCTGTTGGCCGAGCGGCCGTCGGATCGCTCGATTGTGGTCAGCCTGCTCGACAATCCCAATATCAAAACCACCGGCACCGTGCGAGAAGTCACCCCGGCGGTGTCGGCGCAGTCCGGCACCGTGCAAGTCAAAGTCACCCTCGACAAACTGCCGCCGGGCATGCAGCTCGGCTCGGTGGTCAGCGCCACCGCCAAAGGCTCCGGCAAATCGGCGGTCGAGTTGCCTTGGTCGGCGCTGACCAAAAACATCAGCGACCCCGCCGTGTGGATGGTCGACGAGCAAGGGCTGGCGCAATTGCACACGGTCACGGTCGGCCGTTACCTGACCGGCAAAGTGATCATCAGCGAAGGCCTCAAGGGCGGCGAGAAAGTCATCGTTGCCGGCGGACAGTTGTTGCACCCCGGCATGAAAGTCGAGATTGCCGAAAACACCTATAAGGATCTGCAACCGGGAGCACAGCCATGAAGTCTCTATGGCTGTTATCCGTAGCAGTGTTGTTGGCCGGGTGCTCGAAGAAAGAACCGCCGCCCGAGCCTGTGCGCCCGGTGCTGTCGATCAAGGTTCAGGCGTTGAACGAGGAAACCCTCGGACGTTTTGCCGGCAGTATTCAGGCGCGCTACGAGAGCAACACCGGTTTCCGTGTCGGCGGGCGTATTGCCAGCCGTAACGTCGATGTCGGCGCCGAAGTGGAGAAGGGCACGCTGCTCGCCACCCTCGATCCTTCCGACCAGCAGAACCAGTTGCGCTCGGCCCAAGGTGATCTGGCCAAGGTGCAGGCGCAACTGATCAATGCGCAGGCCAACGCCCGGCGTCAGCAAGCCCTGTTTGATCGCGGGGTCGGCGCGCAGGCGCAACTGGACATCGCCACCACGGATCTGAAAACCACCCAGGCCTCGCTTGAGCAGGCGCGGGCGGCGGTCAACCAGAGCAAGGATCAACTCGACTACACCCAGTTGCGCTCTGATCACAAAGCCGTGGTCACCGCGTGGAATGCCGAGGCCGGGCAAGTGGTCACCGCTGGTCAACAAGTGGTGACGCTGGCGCAACCGGACATCAAGGAAGCGGTGATCGACCTGCCGGACACGCTGGTCGATCAGATCCCCAGTGACGTGGTGTTTCTTGTCGCCGCGCAACTCGATCCGAGCATCAACACCACAGCGGTCATCCGCGAAATCGAACCGCAGGCACAAAGCGCTACACGCACCCGTCGTGCGCGGCTGACCCTGGCGGATACACCGCCCGGGTTTCGCCTCGGCACCGCGATCAGCGTGACCCTCAGTTCAGCGATCAAGCCACGCATCGAATTGCCAGCGACAGCGCTGCAAGAAGTCGACGGCAAAACGCGGATCTGGGTGATCGACACCCAAAGCAAAACCGTCAGCCCCCGCGACGTCAGCCTCGTCAGCCGCACCGACAGCACGGTGGTGCTGGCCGGCGGCGTGAAAAATGGCGAACGCGTGGTCAGCGCCGGCGTCAACAGCCTCAAACCCGGACAACCCGTGAAACTTGACGAGGACAGTCAATGAAAGGCTCTTTCAACCTCTCCGAATGGGCCCTCAAGCATCAGTCGTTCGTCTGGTACCTGATGTTCGTGGCATTGCTGATGGGGGTGTTTTCGTACTTCAATCTGGGTCGTGAGGAAGACCCGTCGTTCACCATCAAGACCATGGTGATCCAGAGCAAATGGCCGGGTGCGACCCAGGAAGAAACCCTCAAGCAGATCACCGACCGCATCGAGAAAAAACTCGAAGAGCTCGACTCGCTCGACTACGTGAAAAGCTACACGCGCCCCGGTGAGTCGACGGTGTACGTGTACCTGCGCGACACCACCAGCGCCAAGGACATCCCGCAAATCTGGTACCAGGTGCGCAAGAAGATCAATGACATTCGCGGTCAATTTCCCAAGGGTATTCAGGGGCCGGGATTCAACGATGAGTTCGGCGACGTCTATGGCTCGGTCTACGCGTTTACCGCCGACGGCCTGACCATGCGCCAGTTGCGCGACTACGTGGAACAGGCGCGGGCCGAGATCCGCAATGTACCCGGGCTGGGTAAGATCGAGATGGTCGGCCAGCAGGACGAAGTGATTTACCTGAACTTCTCCACACGCAAACTGGCGGCGCTGGGCATCGATCAGCGCCAGGTGGTGCAGAGCCTGCAATCGCAGAACGCGGTGACGCCGGCCGGGGTGATCGAGGCCGGTCCGGAGCGCATTTCCGTGCGCACTTCGGGGCAGTTTGCTTCGGAAAAGGATCTGGCCGAGGTCAATCTCAAACTCAATGACCGCTTCTATCGTCTGGCCGACATCGCTGACATCAGCCGTGGTTACGTCGACCCGGCCACCCCGGAGTTCCGCTTCGACGGCAAACCGGCCATCGGTCTGGCGATTGCCATGCAGAAGGGCGGCAACGTTCAGGAGTTCGGTAAAGCGCTGCATGCGCGTATCGACCAGCTCACCGCCGATCTGCCGGTAGGCGTCGGCGTGCACACGGTCTCCGATCAGGCCGTTGTGGTGGAAGAGGCTGTTGGCGGTTTCACCAGCGCCTTGTTCGAAGCGGTAATCATCGTTCTGGTGGTGAGCTTCATCAGCCTCGGTGTACGCGCCGGGCTGGTGGTGGCGTGCTCGATTCCGCTGGTGCTGGCGATGGTGTTTGTGTTCATGGAATACAGCGGCATCACCATGCAGCGGATTTCCCTTGGCGCACTGATCATCGCCCTCGGCCTGTTGGTCGACGACGCGATGATCACCGTGGAGATGATGGTCACGCGCCTGGAAATGGGCGAGACCCGGGAGCAGGCGGCCACGTTCGCCTACACCTCGACGGCGTTCCCGATGCTCACCGGCACGCTGGTGACCGTGGCCGGTTTCGTGCCCATCGGCCTCAACGCCAGTTCTGCCGGTGAGTACACCTTCACCCTGTTCGCGGTAATCGCCGTGGCGATGCTGGTGTCGTGGGTGGTGGCGGTGTTCTTTGCGCCGGTGATCGGCGTGCACATTCTCAGCGCCAACGTCAAACCCCATGCGGCCGAGCCCGGTCGCATCGGTCGTGCGTTCAACCATGGCTTGTTGTGGTCGATGCGCAACCGCTGGTGGGCGATCGGCATCACGGTTGTGTGCTTTGTGCTGGCGGTGTTTTGCATGCGCTTTGTGCAGAACCAGTTCTTCCCGTCCTCCGATCGCCCGGAGATTCTGGTCGACCTGAACCTGCCGCAAAACGCCTCTATCGATGAAACCCGCAAGGCTGTCGACAAGCTTGAGGAAAGCCTCAAGGGCGATCCGGATATCGTGCGCTGGAGCACTTACATCGGCCAGGGTGCAATCCGTTTCTACCTGCCGCTCGATCAGCAACTGCAAAACCCGTACTACGCGCAACTGGTCATCGTCAGCAAAGACTTCGAGGCCCGCGAAGCGTTGAGCCAGCGCTTGCGTGAGCGTTTGCACAAGGACTTCGTTGGCATCGGCAGCTACGTGCAGGCGCTGGAAATGGGCCCGCCGGTGGGGCGCCCGATCCAGTACCGGGTCAGCGGCAAGGACATCGATCAGGTGCGCAAACACGCCATCGACCTCGCCACCGAGCTGGACAAGAACCCACACATCGGCGAGATCATTTACGACTGGAACGAGCCGGGCAAAGTCCTGCGCATCGACATCGCCCAGGACAAGGCCCGCCAGCTCGGGTTGTCGTCCGAAGACGTGGCGAACCTGATGAACAGCATCGTCAGTGGCTCGCCGTTGACCCAGGTCGATGACGATATCTACCTGATCAACGTGGTCGGGCGCGCCGTGGATTCCGAACGCGGTACCCCAGAAACCCTGCAAAACCTGCAAATCGTCACGCCCGGCGGCACGTCGATTCCGCTGCTGGCGTTCGCCACTGTGCGTTATGAACTGGAACAGCCGCTGGTGTGGCGTCGTGACCGTTTGCCGACCATCACCATTAAGGCGTCGGTGCGCGACGAAATTCAGCCGACCGATCTGGTGAAACTGCTCAAGCCGTCCATTGATGCCTTCGCCGAAAAACTCCCGGTCGGCTACAAAGTCGCCACCGGCGGTACGGTCGAGGAGAGCGGCAAGGCGCAAGGGCCGATTGCCAAGGTGTTGCCACTGATGCTGTTCCTGATGGCGACGTTCCTGATGATCCAGCTGCACAGCGTGCAGAAGATGTTCCTGGTGGCGAGTGTCGCGCCGCTGGGGCTGATTGGTGTGGTGCTGGCGCTGGTGCCGACCGGTACGCCGATGGGCTTCGTGGCGATTCTGGGGATTCTGGCGCTGATCGGCATCATCATCCGCAACTCGGTGATTCTGGTGACGCAGATCGATGAGTTCGAGCAGAAAGGCTACGCGCCGTGGGACGCGGTGGTGGAAGCCACCGAACACCGGCGCCGCCCGATCCTGCTGACCGCAGCGGCGGCGAGCATGGGCATGATCCCGATTGCCCGGGAAGTGTTCTGGGGGCCGATGGCCTACGCGATGATTGGCGGCATCGTGATTGCGACGCTGCTGACACTGCTGTTTCTGCCGGCGCTGTATGTGGCCTGGTACAAGATTCGTGAGCCGAAGAAGGACTCATCGTCATCGAGCCATTGATTGCGCCCGTTACATCTTTGGGAACGGTCTGACTTCCAACCACGGTCGATTGCTTTATCGTCCTTCCTCCGTTTGGGGGAGGGACGCCTGATGTCGACTGTTGCTTGCTGGTTGCGCCAACTGCTGCTGATGGTCGGCCTGTGCCTGCCACCCTCGTTGCACGCCGAGACGTTTCTGCAAAATTCGCTGTGGCGGGTGCAGATCGACCCAGCGACCCTCGCTGTGCAAGTCACTCCGACCAACAGTGCAGCTGTGCAGACCTCGTCTGGTGTTGAAGCACACAAAGTCAGCAACCTGGTACAGCGTGGTAATCACCTCGACTGGCACTGGGACGACGGCGCTTGGTCCCTCAGCGTCGATCTTGATGAGCGTGACCTGTCCTTTTCTATCAGCGCTCGTGATCCCGCCGAACTCGATTTTTTGCGCCAACCCGGCACTGCCATGGGCAAAGGCTTGATCTGGCCCTTGGCCGAAGGGCATTACGTACCGCGTGGCGATCCGGTCTGGCAGGCGTTTCTGTTGAATCAGGGGCCGCTCAACAGCACCCAGGATCTGAGCCTGCCGCTGTGGGGTGTCGAACACGAGGGTTTCAGCCTCAACTGGTTGCTGGGCAATCCCTACAACAATCAACTGCTGTTCAGTGCCGACGGCGACACGCTGGCGTTGGCGGTGCGGCATCAATTCACGCCACTCGCTCCTTCGACGCCGCTGACGTTCAGTCTGTATCTGGGCGAAAGCGACCCGTTAGCGGGAGCCAGACGTTACCGGCAATGGCTGATTGATAACGGTCGTTATGAAACCCTTGCCGGCAAACTTGAGAAAACTCCGCAGGCCGCCAAGCTGCTGGGAGCCAGTCATATCTACCTGTGGGGCAATGATCTACTGGGGCAAAAAGATGTGCAAAACTGGCCGGCACTGCTCGGCAAGTTACGTGGCCAGACGCCTTTGGCCAGTGCGCTGCGCGCCGGCATGGACCGTGAATCCTTGCAGCTGCTTGCCAGCGAAACGGTGCTCAATCGCTACCAGCAAACTGTCGTGTTGCGTGGCCTCAACCGTGCGCTGAACACCCAGGCGCGTAAAACCTGGCAAGCCCGCGCCGAGCCGGACGTACGGGCATTGGTCAAAGGTTACGCAGTGCTGCGCGGGGAATTGGCTGACCAGTTCGCCGAAGCCTTGACTGTCGATCCCAAGCGTTGGGGCAACAGCCTGTCGCTCGATACGGTCGAGCGCTTGCAAAGCGCCGGGCTGTCGCGCTTGTGGCTGGGACTTGGCGAGGGCTGGGAGGGCGGACTCTGGCATCCGGAGGCGGTTAGCGCAGGCGTCAAGGCGGGGTATCTGATCGCGCCGTATGATTCTTACGAAACAGCGCTGAGCCGGGACGAGAACCCCGACTGGACCACGGCGCATCTGGGCGACAGGGCGAACATCGAGTGCGCCATCGTGCTGGAAAGCGGTGTGATGAAGAGCGGCTTTCAGCAGTCGGGACATTACACCGACCCCCGTTGCGTGCGTCCTTTGCTGGAACAGCGGGTCAAAGCCATCAGCACTGCCGCCGGTTTCAACAGCTGGTTCCTCGACGCCTATGCCACAGGCATGGTGTTCGACAGCTACCGTCCCGGCGCCACCATGACTCAGGCACAAAACGCCGAAGGTAACGTCGAAGCTTCGCGCTGGATCAACCAGGCATTGCAACTACCCAGCGGCTCCGAAGACGGCAACGCAACGACGGCTCAAGGCGTGCTGTTCGCCCATGGCATGCAGACGCCGGTGATCGGTTGGGGCGACGCCGACATGAGCAAGAACCCTGATTCCGAGTACTTCGTTGGCAAATGGTATCCGCCTGAGCAACCGGCCGTGTTCTTCAAGTCTGTACCGATCAAAGAGCCGTATCGGCGTCTTCATTTTGATCCGGCCAGCCGTTTACCGTTGTACCAGGCGGTGTTCCACGGGTCGCTCATCACCACGCATCACTGGCTTTATGACAGTCTAAAGCTGAGCAATGTACGGGTGGAGAATGAACTGACTCAGTTGCTCTACAACGTACCGCCGCTCTATCACCTGAGTGCGGCAACGCTGGCGCAACGCTTACCGTTGATTGCGCGTCAGGATGCGTTCTTCCGCCCGCTGCACGAGCGCCTGGCGATGCAGAGCCTGATCGGTTTCAAATGGCTGAGCGAGGATCGACGGGTGCAGCAGACTTCCTTTGAAGACGGCACTCGGCTGTTGGCCAATTTCGATCAGGCTTCGCGTGAAGTGCTCGGCCAGACTTTGCCCGGTGAAAGCATTACGGTATTGACGCCCGACGGGGCCGTCAGCCGCTACCGCGTGCAGTCTTCGCCCTGACTCAGCCCTTGCGCCAGACACTCGCCAACCAAGGCTGCTGCTCCCGCGGCAGCCCCGCCGGGCGGAAATAATGCTCCAGCTCTACAAACCCGGCAGCGGTCAACAACCCGCGCCACGCCTCCAGATCGTGATACGAGCCATAACGTGGCCCATTCCAGCCCTCGCGGTTATCCCCGCGCGGATTCGAACTGAACAACACCCCACTCGGTTTCAACGTATCGCGCAGTTGTTGTAGAACCCGTGGCAACTCCTGCAACGGCACATGAAACAGCACCGCGTTGGCGAAGATGCCGTCGAAGCGTTCGGCCGGTAAATCAAGCTTCAGAAAGTCCTGGCACCACACCTCGCAGCCACTGTCCTCGCGGGCCATTTGCGCAAACTTTTCCGATCCGTCGAGGCCGACCGCGACGTGGCCCATGCGCGTAAACGTCTGCAAATCCCGCCCCGGCCCGCAGCCTAAATCGAGAATCGTCAACGGCGCTGTGCCCTGAATGTGCCGCAGGAGCGCGTCGATGTTCTGGCTGACATCGTGATCGCGGGTGCCCTCACGGAAATCTTCGGCCACCGAGTTGTAATGGCCGAGGGTGGTGGCGGTGATCTGTTCGAGGTCGGTGGGGGTCTGCTTCATGAGTGCGGCTGCGTGGCAAAAAAAGGAGGTGGGGCTGACTATAAGCGCTTTTGTGCTTGAGAGGATTGCAGCCTGCCTCAGGCTTTGGCCGGGAAGCACAAAACGCCAGCGTCTGTGCAATACATATGTACCGCACCTGGCGGTTCGCAACCGGATGCAATGACGCCTGCGCGATAGACGACTATCGCGATATCTGCCCTGTTTTTTTCTTCGGGGGGATTCACTCAAAAAAAAGGATTTTTTATGGGCATTGTTCGTAAACCCGGCGTCACTCCGCCGTCCAGCCGCAGCCCGGTGGACGCAAGCCCATCACGCACAAGACCTGGCAGTGCCACGTTCGGTGATGGGCCTGCGGTGAAAATTTTTCGACCTGACACGGATCAGGCGCAGGTGGAAGTTCCCCGGCAATCTGCCGCCGCAGATTCCATGATCACGGTTTCATCAATGCCGTCGGCTCAGATCCTGCCCATGCATCCGATGGCCGGTTCACTTGCGCGCTACAGCCTGAGAGCACCGGCCAACCTGCCCGCAGCCAATGCTCTGGGCCTGAGGGTGTTCAAGAGCCGAAATTATGTCGATATCGCGCCCGGCGAGATCGTCCTCGTTCGGGAAACCGGCACGGCCGGTGAATATCGAGCGGCGCTGGTATCTGAATTGGTGGCTTTGGGGCCGGTACTGTTTTACCACCCGCTAAGCAAGACCTGGACGCTCGAACGGCCGCACCCTCTGCCCGAGCCGGGCAAAGTCATTGATATCGACATTGATCAGCTCGTTCGCAAGGTCAGAAAAGAGCATGATCAGAAGCACCGGGTGCATACCGGAAACGACGATTCGTTTGAGTACACGGCGGCACAGGAGGGCGCGCTGGTCGCGCGCGGGTTGAAGCAGTTTCCGCCGGAGCAGGCAGCGATCATTCGCGCGGAGCTGCAAGCGGTCGAAAGCATTTTCGCTGATGCGGGACATGCCATTGGCCAGAAGTACAAAGACGCCGACGCGGTTTACGAAAGTTTCTTTGGCGTTGATCACCACGCTGTTGCGCAGCGATTCGCCGACTCAGTCGCTCGAGGCCAGGCGTTGTCCAGTGAGTATCAAGGAACCTGGGGAGACGAGAAATTCGTTGGGGTTGATGCAGACAGCAACAGCGCGGCGTGGATGTACAAAAGAGATTTTCATGGCCGCTTCTTCATCAATCGCAAGTACATGCAGCGCGGGGTTTTGAGCATTTCGCTGGGCCATGAAATGTTGCATACCAACAGAATTGACCGATTCCAGACCATCGGGCCGAACGCGGCGGATTATTTCTATCTGGACAGCCGACTGGGCCGCTTGCTGGATTGGGATACGCTGGCTGATTACGACGTACCGGAGCGCAGTGTTTCTGACGCGATTATGCGCGGCGGTTTGACGGTCGAGTATTTGAACGCCTTTACCAATGACCACGATAACTTCCTGTTCGGTATCAGCGATTACCTCGGAATCGGCGACGACCCGCCGCTTCAGACGGCGGTTGATCTGTTCAATGCCAACCCGTCACTGCGAGCGCACCTGGCAGTCAACAACGCTGACAGCCTGGTGTACGCAGCGAAAAGCATGCAGACGCTGCATCAAAGCAAAACCGAATTCGCGTGGCTCGACAGCCTGATTGATGATTGAGGGGCACGACCCGAACGAAAAGAGTCGTAGCCTGCGGTATTCGCCATGAGCGCTACCGCAGGCTGCGATCTTCTGATCTGAGTTCAGCGCTTGTTCAAACCCCGCGCCAGCCGATCCCCACCCAACTGAATCACCGCTACCAACGCCACCAGCAGCACAATCACGGTCAGCATGATCTGGCTATCAAACCGCTGATAGCCGTAGCGATAGGCAATGTCCCCCAGCCCTCCTGCCCCGATCGCCCCGGCCATGGCCGAGGAGTTGATCATCGTCACCAGGGTGATAGTGAAACCGCCGACAATCCCCGGCATCGCCTCTGGCAACAGCACATGCCAGACAATGTGCCAGCGCCGACAACCCATGGCCTGCGCCGCTTCGATCAGACCGTGGTCGACTTCACGCAGGCTCACCTCGGCAATCCGCGCAAAAAACGGCGTGGCGGCGATGGTCAGCGGCACCACCGCCGCCCATACGCCGTAGGTGGTGCCGACGATCAATCGGGTGAACGGAATCAGCGCGACCATCAGGATCAGAAACGGAATCGAGCGAAACAGGTTCACGAATGCGCCCAAGGCGCGGTTCAGCACGGGCGCTTGGTAGATCCCGCCCTTGTCGCTGGTGACCAAAATCACCGCCATGGGAATCCCCACCAGCAGCGCGATCAGTGATGACACGCCGACCATCAAAAACGTGTCGATAAAGCCCTGCAGCAAGCGATCAAACCACATAACCCAAGACCTCCACCCGTTGCGCCCATTGCCCGGCACGCTCGCGCAATTGTTCGGCGCTCGCTGGCGAGCCGCTGACTGCCAGCAAGAGTTGCCCCAGTGCATGGCCCTGGATCCGTTCCACACCACCCTGAAGCAATTTCACCCGGCCACCGAGGGCAGCAAACAGCGCCGCCAGATCCGGCTCGTCACTGGCGCTGCCGGTGAACTGCAAACGCAGCACCACTGCGGCCTCGGAAGAGGGCGGTTGCGCATGCAAGCGGCTTTGCAGTTCTTCCGGCAACGCGTGTTGCAGCGGCGCGAGCAAGGTCTGGCTGACCTCGTGTTGCGGATTGCCGAAGACTTCCCAGACCGGGCCTTGCTCGACGATACGGCCGTGCTCCAGCACCACGACGCGGTCGCAGATTTCGCGGATTACCGCCATCTCGTGGGTAATCAAAACAATCGTCAGACCGAGGCGCTGGTTGATCTCGCGCAGCAGGCCGAGAATCGACTGGGTGGTTTCCGGATCGAGCGCCGAAGTGGCTTCGTCGCAGAGCAGAATGTCCGGGTCATGCACCAACGCGCGGGCAATGCCGACGCGTTGTTTCTGCCCACCGGAGAGTTGCGCCGGATAGGCCTTGTGCTTGGCTTGCAGGCCGACCAGTTCGAGCAGTTCGCGAACCTTTTTCTCGCGTTGCTCTTTTGGCACGCCAGCGACTTTCAGCGGCAGTTCGACGTTTTGCCAAACGGTCTTGGCCGACATCAGATTGAAGTGCTGAAAGATCATGCCGATCCGGCGGCGCAGGGCGACCAGGCGGTCTTCATCGAACTCGCCGATGTCGACCTGATCGATCAGCACGCGTCCGGAAGTCGGTTGCTCCAGACGATTGATCGTACGGATCAGCGACGACTTGCCGGCGCCGCTGCGGCCGATGATGCCGAACACCTCACCGCGCTGGATCGCCAGATCGATGCCTTGCAGCGCGGCGACCGGGCCCTGGCGGCCGTCATAGGTTTTACCCAGGCCGATGAAGCGCACATGGGCGCGGTTCAACTCAGGATGAAGTTCGGTTTTTTCCGCATTGTGGGGCTCTGGAATTTCCAGTCGCCGTTGGATCGCTGCCGTCATGCTCAGCTTTCCCAACCGGCCTGGTACAGCTTGCCGTGAGCCTTATCCAGCGCCGCGCGAACGGCTGGCGAGTGCTGATAAATGTCGACGAATTTGATCAGGCGCGGATCGGTTTTGCTCTTCGGCTGGATCACGAACTGGATCACGTATTCCTTGTGATCGAGACCGTCGAACAGCAGCGCCGAGCCGGCCTCGAAGGTCTTCGCCAGACGAATGTAGGCCGGGTAGCCCTGGACCAGGTCGGCGTCGTCGTAGGCGCGCACCAGTTGCACGGCTTCGACCTGAAGGATTTTGATTTTCTTCGGATTGGCGACGATGTCGTCTTCGGTGGCCTTGTAACCGACGCCCGGTTTCAGCGTGATCAAACCGGCCTTGGCCAATAGTTGCAGACCGCGGCCGCTGTTGATCGGGTCGTTGGCGATGGCGACGCTGGCGCCCTCAGGTAGCTCATCGAAGCTTTTGTATTTCTTCGAGTAGAGGCCGACGTTGTTGATGATCCCCGGGGCGAATGGCACCAGATCAAAACCGGAGGCAGCCTTGGCGTTTTCGAGGAACGGGATGTGCTGGAAGTAGTTCACGTCGATGTCGCCGGCGGCGAGGCTGACGTTCGGCGCGATCCAGTCGGTGAACTCCACCAGTTCGACTTTCAGGCCTTGTTTGGAAGCCTCTTCGACAGCGGCTTCCAGCGGGATGGCGAACGCGGCGGTGGTGCCGATTTTCAACGGAGCGTCGGCAGCGAAGACTGCCGAGCTGAACAGGCCGAGGGCCAGGGCCAGTGCTTTGACTGGGTGGGAGAGGCGTTTCTTGGTCATGATGGTTTTTTCCAGTCAGTGCATGAATGAGTGGTTCTGGTCGGGCCTCATCGCTGGCAAGCCAGCTCCCACAAGGATCTGCGGTGTCCACAAAACCTGTGGGAGCTGGCTTGCCAGCGATGCTTTTAGCGGCGGAACGAAGATCCAGTGTGCTGCTCGGGCAAATGTGCCTCGCCGTGAAACAGTTTTTCCCGCAGGCTGCCCGTGTCATACGCAGTCTTGTACGACTCGCGCCGCTGCAACTCCGGAATCACCAGCTCAATGAAATCCACATAGCTTTCCGGGGTGACGATGCGCGTCAGGTTGAAGCCGTCCAGACCGGTTTCAGCGATCCACGATTCCAGCTCGTCCGCCACGTGCTCAGGCGAACCGACCACGGTGATGTAACGGCCACCGAGGGCGTGCTGGTCGAGCAATTTGCGCCGGGTCCAGTCGTTGTTTTGCAGATTCTTGGTGGCGGACTGGATGGCGTTGCTCTTGACGTACTGGATCGGTTCGTCGATTTCGTACTGAGAAAAGTCGATGCCGGTGGACGCCGAAAAATGCGCCACGCCGGCCTCGGCACTGGCGTAGCTCAGGTACTCGGCGTGCTTGGCCCACGCAGCTTCTTCGGTTTCGCCGACGATCACATTCAGACCCATGAACACCTTGATGTCCTCGGGATTGCGCCCGGCTTCGACGGCGCTGGCACGCACCTTGTCTACTTGCACCTTGGTCGACGGTTTGTTCTGGCCGCTGATGAACACGCACTCGGCGTGGCGCCCGGCGAACAGCAAACCGCGATCGGAGCTGCCAGCCTGAAACAGTACCGGCGTGCGTTGCGGCGACGGTTCGCAGAGGTGATAACCCTCGACCTGGTAGAACTCGCCTTGGTGCTCGACCTTGTGCACTTTCTCCGGTTGCGCATAGATCCGCTGCTCACGGTCATTGAGCACCGCGCCGTTTTCCCAACTGCCTTCCCAGAGTTTGTAGAGCACTTCCAGGTACTCGTCGGCCTGGTCGTAGCGACGGTCATGCTCGACCTGCTCGCGCAGGCCCATGGCTTTGGCGGCGCTGTCCAGATAGCCGGTGACGATGTTCCAGCCCACCCTGCCACGGCTCAAATGATCGAGGGTCGACATGCGCCGGGCGAACAGATAGGGCGGTTCGTAAGTGAGGTTGGCGGTCAGGCCGAAACCGAGATTTTTCGTCACCGCAGCCATCGCCGACACCAGCAGCAGCGGATCGTTGACCGGCAACTGGATCGACTCTTTCAGCGTGACATCCACTGAGTTCTGATAGACGTCGTACACGCCGACGATGTCGGCGATGAACAAGCCGTCGAACAGTCCGCGCTCCAGCAATTGCGCCAGTTCGGTCCAGTATTCAATCGTGTTGTAACGGGTGGATGTGTCACGCGGATGCGTCCACAGACCATGGTTGATATGGCCGATGCAGTTCATGTTGAACGCATTGAGCAGGATCTTTTTCTTCGCCATCAGATGGTCCCCCGCAGTGGCGGGTTTTCATCGTTGAGGTAGTAATTGCCGACCGCGTGATACTTCCAGCGCACCGGGTCGTGCAGGGTATGCACGCGGGCGTTGCGCCAGTGACGGTCGAGGCCGTGCTCGATCAGGGTGGCCTGGCTGCCGGCCAGTTCGAACAGCGTGCTGCCGGCGGCCAGGGAGATTTCGGTGCTGATCGCCCGCGCTTCGGCGACGGCAATCGAGGCGGCAGCGACGGTTTCGGCAGTGGTTTCGGCCTGAGCTTTGTCGAGAAATTCGCCGGAGCGTTCCAGCAATGCCTCGGTGGCATGCAGGCGAATGCTCAAGTGGCCGAAGCTCTTGAGCGTCAGCGGATCTTCGGTGGCTTTGTCGTTGCCGGAATCGATCCACGGCCGGGTTTTGCTGCGCACGAAGTGCAGCGCATCTTCGTAAGCGGCGCGGGCGATGCCGGTGTCGATGGCGGCGTGAAGAATCTGTGCCAGCGGGCCAACGGTGGTTGGACGTTCGAAGGCGCTCTGGAATGGAATCACATCTTCGGCGGCAACGTAGACGTCTTCAAAGACCACCGAACCACTGCCGGTGGTGCGCTGGCCGAAGCCACTCCAGTCATCGATCACGCTCAGGCCTTTGCTCTCGCGCGGGACGAAGGCCAGTTGCTGCACACTGTTTTCATCGACCACCGAAGTCGGAATGCGCTGCGCATAAATCGCACCGGTCGCATAAAACTTGCGGCCGTTGATGCGGTAGCCGTCGCCGTCACGCTTGAGGCTGGTGACACGGTCGTGGGCGGTTTTGGTGCCCAACTCAGCGAGGGCGTTGCCGAAGCGTTGGCCGGCCAGTACCTCGGCGTACAGGCGTTGTTTTTGCTCGTGGCTGCCGTTCACCCGCAACACTTCGAGGGCATAGAAATGGTTCTGCGGAATCTGCCCGAGAGAGCCGTCAGCCTGAGCGATCAGGGCGATGACTTTGGCCAGGGTCACATTGGATACACCGGCGCCGCCGTATTCTTTCGGCACGCTGATGCCCCACAGGCCGGAGCGGGAAAACACGTCGAGTTCCGGCAGCGGCAGGCGACGTTCACGGTCGCGAATGGCGCTGTCGCGTTTGAAATCTTCGGCCAGGTCGCTGGCGACGATCAGGGCTTGCTCATCGCTGGTGATGACCGCGACGGGATGGGAAAAGGTCATAGGTTTTCTCCAGATGTCTGGTCGTCAGATCCAGGAATGGCGAGCCGGCAAAGTGCCGTTGAGGCGATAGGCGCCGACCGCGTGATACTTCCAGCGCACCGGGTCGTGCAGGGTGTGCACCCGGGCATTACGCCAGTGGCGGTCGAGGTTGAATTCGGCGAGCGTCGCGCGGCTGCCGGCGAGTTCGAACAGTTTTTCGCTGGCCAGCAGGGAGATCTCGGTGGTCAGCACTTTCGCTTCGGCCACGGCAATCGAGGCGCGGGCGGCGGAGTCGGCGGTGAGCGGCGCGGCGTGGACCTGATCCAGCACTTGCCCGGCCTTGCGCAGCAGCGCTTCGGCGGCGTGCAGTTCGATTTTCAACTTGCCGATGTCGGCGATCACGTAGAGGTCATCGCTGGCGCGTTCGACCTTGGCGTCGATCCACGGCCGGGCGCGGGTTTTGACGAATTCGATAGCGTCGTCGATGGCGCCACGGGCGATGCCGGCATCGATGGCGGCCTGAATCAGTTGCGACACCGCGCCTTGGGTATTGGGCTTCTCGTTGATCTTCCAGTTATCGACCACCAGGCTCGATTCGACGCGCACGTTGTTCAGCAGAATCGTGCCGCTGGCGGTGGTGCGCTGACCGAAGCCCGACCAGTCATCAACGATGCGCAAACCCGGTGTGCCGCGACGGACGAAAGCCAGCACTTGCTTGCCTTCATCGTTGAGCGCTTTGACCGCGACCCAGTGCGCGAACAGTGCGCCGGTGGAGTAGAACTTCTGCCCGTTGATCACGTAGTCATCGCCGTCGGCGGTGATTCGCGCTTTCAGTTTCAGGGTGTTTTTGGTGCCGCGTTCAGGGCCGGCATTGCCGATGCGCCAGCCTTCCAGAACGCTCTGGAACAACTGCTTTTTCTGTTCTTCAGTGGCGCTGCCGAGCACCAGATTGATGATGCCGAACTGGTTCTGCGGGATCTGACCAAGTGCCGGATCTGCTGCGGAAATGATCGCGAACACCTCGGCCAAGGTAACGAACGAAACTTGCGGGCCACCGTATTCGCGCGGAATGGCGATGCTGCCTAAACCGCTGCGGGTGAACTGTTCGATTTCCGACCACGGCAGCTTGCGCTGGCGGTCGCGTTTGGCGGCCTGCACGCGGGCGACTTGCGCCAGCTCATGGGCGGCCTCGATGGCTTGGGCGTCGTTGCGCAAGACCTGCGCGGGCAACAACAATGGGGCGATGTCCAGATCAGACTGGATGGTTGCATCTGCCAGACTGGACATCAGTGCCGCTCCTTGGCTGCACGCAATGCCCTGGCGATCTGCACTGGGGTGATTGTGTTCCGGACCATACTACCTACCTCACATCTCATGAAAAACGCCGCAAAAGTGCGGCGAACGAAAGAATGTCCGGTGGTCCGGTTCATATACCCTAAGCGTGTATTAATTTTAAATAAACTAACTTTTAGGAATATGTATAGAAGGGGCGGTGGTCTGGATGGTTAAGAATTCCAGGGCGATGGAGATAATGAGGTGAGTCAGTATTGTGGTGAGGGGATTTCTCCCCGATGGGGCGCGTACCGGCCCCAGAAAACAGGACTGCTGCGCAGTCCATCGGGGATAAATCCCCTCACCACAGAAGCTCATTTGCCACGGAAAGGGTATTCACTCTTTGTACGATTCAGCGGCTTTGAGCGCCGGCTTCAGCGGCACCTTCAAGTAAGGATTCACACAGCCGATCTTCAATGCCCTTGGCGGTGCCCAGCGAGAGTTATTGCCGACCCGGTCGAGGATGCAATACGTCACGTCCAGGCGCAGATCCTCACCTGCTTCGACAATCACTGATGGCGGTACCCAGACCTGAATCGGCAGTTCGACATCTGCTGCCGTGATCGGCGCCAGATCCATGCGTACGTCGCCCCAACGCAAGGTGATGGCGTCGCCTTCAGCCATGTTCAGGTAGGGCTCGATAGTCAGTGGCACACCGCGTTTGATCTGGTTCGGGTTCACCCCCTGACGGTGAATCGTTTCGGGAATCGTCACTGGCGCCAGTTGCTGGTTTTCGTCACCGCACAGAGCTGACGGCAGGCCGCCGGGGCATTCGAGCTTGACCTCCACCCGCGTTGCCGCCGACAGCGCCGCGCCCTGACCGACTTGCATCACCCGGTAGTGGATGCGCGCAGTGCCGCTGGCAATGAAACTCTCCGGCACCCGCAGGCTGACCGACGCACCGACGTCCTCGGGTGTGAGCACACGTGAGGCGACATAGCATTTGTTCCAGAACAGTTCGATCAGGTCGCCGCCATCCATGTCGGGGTAGGGCAGCACGTTGACCAACAGATGTCCGGCGTCGACCAGATTGATGGCGGTTTTTTGCGCTGGCGCCAGGGTCGGCGCTGCGAGTTCGGGGGTATGCGAAGTGCGGGTCATCGATTTCTCTCCTTGAAGCCTTGCAGCGAAGTCCGTTTCTGGAAGAACAAAAGGCGTGTATCAATCAGCAATAAAGTTATGAACTTGTGCTCGTGTTTAATGCTTATTGATTTGGATTAAGTAACGCCCGTTGGCGACTAGATAAGAGTGTGGGGAGAGGGGTGTCAATAGACCGTGTTAGTTAATCCGTAAATTACCGGCTAATCAGAAAGTTCCTACGATGCCGAGTCCATATGCCTAGGTTGTATGGCGAATTGAGCCACGCATCTCAGGGCTTTTCGCTGGTTTTTCCGCGAAGTTATTTGCTACCCAGTCACCCGGCCAGCAACGTCCATCAGACATGTGTTATCTGTTGCAGAACATATACGGGTTCGGTGCGGTGGATGTTTATTTGTGTATGTTTATAAGAGGGGGGAGGCGGGATAAAGATAACTTCCGTCCGTGGAAGTTGGGGTTTGGTACGTTGAAAGTTCTCAGGCGCGATTCAGAAACTTGCTGAGGAATTGTTTGGTGCGTTCTTCTTTCGGGTTGGCAAACAGCGCTTTGGCTTCGCCTTGCTCAACAATCACACCCTTGTCGAAAAACACCACGCGGTTGGCCACGTCGCGGGCGAAACCCATTTCGTGGGTGACGATCACCATGGTGCGTTTCTCCTCGGCGAGGCCGCGGATGGTCGCCAGTACTTCACCCACCAGTTCCGGATCGAGGGCCGAGGTTGGCTCGTCGAAGAGGATCACTTCCGGCTCCATCGCCAGCGCCCGGGCAATCGCCACGCGCTGTTGCTGACCGCCGGACAGACGACGCGGATAGGCGTCTTCCTTGCCGGCGAGACCGACCTTGGCCATCAGCTTCTTGCCCAGGGCAATCGCTGCGTCACGCGGCATCTTCTTGACCACGATCGGGCCTTCGATGACGTTTTCCAGGGCGGTGCGATGGGGGAACAGGTTGAAGTTCTGAAACACGAAGCCCACGTGCTGGCGCAGATTGCGCACCAGACTTTGCTGCTGATTCAACGGGCGGCTGGTATCGATCTCGATATCGCCGACCTTGATCCGGCCGCTGGTGGGTTGCTCAAGGAAATTCAGGCAGCGCAGGAACGTCGTTTTCCCCGAACCGCTGGGGCCGATGATCGCGACCACTTCGCCTTCCTTGACCTCGAGGTCGATGCCGTTGAGCACGACTTGACCCTTGAATTGCTTGGTCAGTTTTTCCACGACAATCATCGCGTCAGGACTCCTGGTCGTGCCGATTGACCCGCTCTTCCAACTTGTTCTGGAAGTGCGAAAGCACCGTGGCCAGAATCCAGTAGATCAGCGCGGCGGCAAGATACATGGTGAAGACTTCGAAAGTCCGGGCGGTAATCAACTGCGCCTGACGGAACAGCTCCGGCACCTGAATGGTGGCGGCCAGTGCCGTGTCCTTGACCAGTGAAATGAAGCTGTTGCCCAGCGGCGGCAACGCCGTGCGCATCGCTTGCGGCAGGATGGCCCGGCGCAGCGTTTGCGCGCGGGTCATGCCGATGCTCGCGGCAGCTTCCCATTGACCGCGCTCGATCGAACCGATCGCGGCACGGAGGATTTCACAGGCGTAGGCGGCCATGTTCAGCGAGAAGCCGATCAGCGCCGCTGGCAGCGGATCGAGTTCCAGACCCAGTTGCGGCAAGCCGTAATAGATCACGAACAGCTGCACCAGCAACGGCGTGCCGCGAAAGAACGACACGTAGATGCGCGCCAGCCAACTGACCGACTTGAAGCGCGACAGGCGCATCAGTGCCAGGCCGAAGCCCAGCAACAGACCGAAGAACATGCCGCCGAGGCTGAGGACTACCGTGTAGTACGCGCCCTTGAGCAGAAAGGGCGCGGAGTCCAGTGCGAGTTGGAAAGCTTCTTCCATTATTTAGTGACGTCAGCGTTGAAGTACTTCGTCGACAGCTTCGCCAGGGTGCCGTCGGCACGCAGTTCGTCGAGGGCCTTGTTCACGGCGGCCAGCAGTTCAGGCTCGCCTTTGCGCAGGGCAATACCGGATTCCTGACGGGAGAAGGCTTCACCGGCGGCGACGGTTTTCGGCGCTTTCTTGGCGTACTCAAGTGCGGCCAGACGATCGATCAGAATGGCATCGGTACGACCATTGTTCAGGTCGGCGAACTTGGTCGGATCATCATCGTAGGTACGCACGTCAGCGCCCGGCACGTTGGCGCGGACCCATTGTTCGTAGTTGGTGCCCAGGCCTACACCGACTTTCTTGCCGGACAGGTCATTGGCGGTCTTGATGTTCAGCGCGGCTTCCTTGCTCTTCAGCACCAGCGCCTGAATCCCGGAAACGGTGTACGGTTCGGAGAAGTCATACTTCTTCTTGCGCTCGTCGGAGATGGTCACCTGGTTGACGACGACGTCCAGACGCTTGGATTCCAGCGCTGCGAGGATACCGTCCCACTTGGTCGGCTGAATCTTGGCTTTGACGCCGAGTTTTTGCGCCAGCGCTTCGGAGAGTTCGACTTCGAAACCGGACAGCTTGCCGTCGGCATCGACGAAGCTGAACGGGGGGTAGGTGCCTTCCAGGCCGACGTTGATGACGCCTTTGTCCTTGATCTGTTGCAGCTGCTCACCGGCCACTGCCTGGCTGATCAGACCGGCGCTCAGTGCCAG
This sequence comes from Pseudomonas sp. FW305-7, assembly GCF_058786735.1. NCBI lineage: Bacteria > Pseudomonadati > Pseudomonadota > Gammaproteobacteria > Pseudomonadales > Pseudomonadaceae > Pseudomonas > Pseudomonas sp. FW305-7. The sequence goes on along the minus strand of NZ_JBYSZA010000010.1, from coordinate 167,069 downwards.
GCCCAGCGAACCAACCAGCAGATTGCGACGTAGTGCGGAAAAATTCATGACAAGCCCCTGTGTTTTCTTATGGAAGACGCTTAAGGAAAGTTTGGCGAATCCGGGAGTTCGACGACAGCGCTATCCTGCCTTAAAGCAGCTTATGCGTCTCCCGCGAATTCCGCCTGCGGCGAGACTATAAGATGCCTGCTTTAGACTTGAAAATACTAAATTTTCGATCCTTTAGTATTATTTGGAATATGTCGCTGATCCATTGTGGTGAGGGGATTTATCCCCGACCGGCTGCGTAGCAGTCGTAAAACCATTCACATACGCCGGCAGTGGAATAAAAAGGGGGCCGCTTCGCGACCCATCGGGGCCGTGCGACGTTTCGCTAAATCCCCTCGCCACAGGAGTCTCCGCAATCGGGAGGATTAACTTGTCAGCGAATCCTTGTACGCAAACAACGCCGGCGCGCCACCGGTGTGCAGGAAGATGATCGGACCTTCTTCGAAACGCCCGCGACCAATCCCGTCCAGCAACCCGGCCATGGCCTTGCCGGTATAGACCGGATCAAGCAGCACCGCGTCCTGACTCGCCAGCAGTTTCACCGCTGCCAACGTTCCGGCATTCGGCTCGCCATAACGTGGGCCGAAGTATTCGTCCCACAGTTCGACTTTGAAGCTTTCCGGCAGCGCGACGCCGAGCAGATCCGCCGTGCGTTCGGCCAGGCCCTGAACCTTCGGCCGCTGATCTTCTTCACTGCGCGACACGGTCACGCCGATCACCGGCAGTTGCGGCAGCGCTTCGCTTAGCGCCAGCGCGAGGCCGCTGTGTGTTCCGGCGCTGCCCGAGGCCAGCACCACGGCGGCGAAGTCGAGGCCGGTGTCCTTGATCTGCTCGGCGAGTTCAAGGCCAGCGCGCACGTAACCCAGCGCGCCGAGCGCGTTGGAGCCGCCGATCGGCACCAGATACGGCTTCTTGCCGTTGCTGCGCAGGCGCACCGCGAGGGCGGCCAATTGTTCGTCGGCGTTGTCGAGGTTGTCGACCAGTTCGACCTTGGTGTCGAACAGATCCAGCAACAGCCGATTGCCGTTGCCGGTGTAATTGCTGTCGTCGGTGCCCAGCGGATTTTCCAGCAGCGCGACGCAGCCCAGGCCGAGTTTGGCGGCGAGCGCGGCGGTCTGGCGCACGTGGTTCGATTGCAGCGCGCCAGCGGTGATCAGCGTGTCGGCACCTTGGGCAAGCGCATCGGCGGCGAGGTATTCGAGTTTGCGCAGCTTGTTGCCGCCCATGGCCAGCGGCGTCAGGTCATCGCGTTTGATGTACACGTCACGGCCGAGCCAGGTGGACAGACGCTCAAGTTTTTCCAGAGGTGTCGGTTGGCCGAGCAGGTCGAGGCGGTTAAAGCGGGCAAGCTGTTGTTTGATCGGTTGTGTGGACATGGTTCCGTACTGGCGGAGGAAGATGGAAGGACTATAGGCACGCGCTTTTGCAGGGGCAACCGCGAATCGCTTATAGCCAAATGGACTGAGTCCAGCACTATCGGTTCTTAATTCGCCCTCGCAGGCATGCCGTAAAGTGGTCGCCGTTGACGCGGCCAGACAGTCCGGCCGCCCGTGAGGAGTCTTTACCGTGAGCGAACGTTCCAGCCATTGGCAATTGCAGACCATCGTCAGCCAACTGCGCGGCGCGCGGGATCAGTGGCGTGCACAAAATGGCCGGGCTTCCGGCGAGCAGGGTGGCCGCGAGTTGCCCTCGCGGGCGGCGATGGCGGAGATTCTAGAAGCGCTGTGCGGTGCTTTGTTTCCGATGCGCCTGGGGCCGGTGGATCTGCGCGAAGAGAGTGAAGACTTTTACGTCGGCCATACCCTCGACGTGGCGTTGAATGCGTTGCTGGCACAGACTCGGCTGGAGCTGCGGTATGTCGCCCGGCACAGTGCGCAGGCCGACACCGAAGTCGAGGCCCGCGCAATCCAGATCGTTCAGGATTTTGCCCTCGCCTTGCCGGGCTTGCGCACGCTGCTCGATACCGACGTGCTGGCGGCCTATCACGGTGATCCGGCGGCGCGCAGTGTCGATGAAGTGTTGCTGTGCTACCCGGGGATTCTGGCGGTGATTCACCATCGTCTGGCGCACCATTTGTACCGCGCAGGGCTGCCGTTGCTGGCGCGGATCAGCGCGGAAATTGCGCACTCGGCCACCGGCATCGACATCCATCCGGGCGCGCAGATCGGCCGTAGCTTCTTTATCGATCATGGTACGGGTGTGGTGATTGGCGAAACCGCGATCATCGGTGAGCGGGTGCGGATTTATCAGGCCGTGACCCTGGGCGCCAAGCGCTTCCCGGCGGATGAAGACGGGCAGTTGCAGAAGGGCCATCCGCGCCACCCGATTGTCGAGGATGACGTGGTGATTTATGCCGGGGCGACGATTCTCGGGCGGATCACCATTGGCAAGGGTTCGACCATTGGCGGCAACGTCTGGCTGACCAGGAGTGTGCCGGCGGGGTGCAATCTGACCCAAGCCAATTTGCAGCATGATGACGGGACGCAGAAGTAGGTTTCTGAATCTGCGTTGCAGTATCAGGCCTCATCGCGAGCAGGCTCGCTCCCACAGTGGAACGCATTCCAAGGTGGGAGCGAGCCTGCTCGCGAATGTTTTAAGGTTGTATCGAGATAATGGCCTTCCGCCAATTCTCCAGTGAACGATTCGCCCCAAACCCACGTCATACCCCTCCTTGAGCTAGCGTAGGAAAACTACCGCCTAGCCGTACGATTAGTCCTTGCGACCCCATCCATGTTTAACTTGAACGTTCATTCAAGTTAAACCGGTGGTTCGCTGCCCGCTCACAACAGGAGGCTTGCCTTTGCTGAGTCCGATCATTTCAGCCACGTTTCAAACCCTCGAGGTGCACGTTTCATGAGTGCATCGTCTACCCCCGCCAGCGGTCTGGTGCGCATGAATCCGCCGGTGTTCTACTTCGCCGCGACGGTCATTCTGTTATTTGGTCTCGTTGTCATCGCCATGCCGGAACAGGCCGGAGCCTGGCTGCTGGAAGCGCAAAACTGGGCGGCCAACACGGTCGGCTGGTACTACATGCTCGCGATGACCCTGTATCTGGTCTTCGTGGTGGTCACCGCGTTATCCGGCTACGGCAAGATAAAACTCGGTGCCGACCACGACGAGCCCGAATTCAGTTACCTGTCCTGGGCCGGCATGCTGTTCGCCGCCGGGATCAGCATCACGCTGTTTTTCTTCTGCGTCTCTGAACCGCTGACCCACATGCTCCAGCCGCCACAGGGCGAGGCGGCCACGGCGGACGCGGCGCGCCAGGCGATGCAGATTCTGTTTCTGCATTGGGGCCTGCATGGCTGGGGCGTTTTTGCCTTCGTCGGCATGGCGCTCGCCTACTTCGCTTACCGGCACAACCTGCCGCTGGCCCTGCGTTCGGCGTTGTATCCGCTGATCGGCAAGCGCATCAACGGCCCCATCGGTTATGCGGTGGACGGCTTCGGCATCATCGCCACGGTGTTTGGTCTGGGTGCCGACATGGGCTTCGGTGTGTTGCACCTCAACTCGGGCCTGGACTACCTGTTCGGCATCGCTCACACCCAGTGGATTCAGGTCGGCCTGATCACGCTGATGATGGGCGCGGCGATCATCGTTGCCGTGTCTGGCGTCGATAAAGGCGTGCGGGTGATGTCCGACATCAACATGCTGCTGGCCTGTGCGCTGCTGCTGTTCGTGTTGTTTGCCGGGCCCACCCAGCACTTGCTCAACACACTTATCCAGAACCTCGGCGACTACCTCGGCGCCTTGCCGATGAAGAGTTTCGACCTCTATGCCTACGACAAACCGAGCGACTGGCTCGGCGGCTGGACCGTGTTTTATTGGGCCTGGTGGATCGCATGGTCGCCGTTCGTGGGCCTGTTCATCGCACGGATTTCCCGTGGTCGGACCATCCGTGAGTTTGTGTTCGGCGTGCTGTTGATCCCGCTCGGTTTCACCCTGGCGTGGATGTCGATCTTCGGCAACAGCGCCCTCGATCAGGTGCTCAATCACGGCATGAGCGCCCTCGGCATGTCGGCCATCGACAACCCGTCGATGAGCATTTACCTGTTGCTGGAAACCTACCCGTGGAGCAAAACCGTCATCGCTGTGACGGTGTTCATCAGCTTCGTGTTCTTCGTGACATCTGCCGACTCGGGCACTGTGGTGCTCTCGACCTTGTCGGCCAAGGGCGGCAATCCGGACGAAGACGGGCCGAAATGGCTGCGGGTGTTCTGGGGCGCGATGACCGCGCTGATCACAAGCGCGCTGCTGTTCTCCGGCAGCATCGACGCGCTGAAATCGGCGGTGGTGCTGACTTCGCTGCCGTTCTCGCTGATTCTGCTGCTGATGATGTGGGGCCTGCACAAGGCGTTCTACCTGGAATCGCAGAAGCAGATTGCGCAACTGCATTCGCTGGCGCCGGTGTCCGGTGCGCGGCGCGGTACAGGTGGCTGGCGCCAGCGCCTGAGCCAGGCCGTGCACTTCCCGTCGCGAGACGAGGTGTACCGTTTCATGGACACCACCGTGCGCCCGGCAATCGAAGAAGTGACGGCGGTGTTCGTCGAGAAAGGCCTGAACGTGGTCACTCAGCCGGATCCGTCGCATGACAACGTCAGCCTGGAAATCGGCCATGGCGAGCAGCATCCGTTCATCTATCAAGTGCAGATGCGCGGCTACTTCACGCCGTCATTCGCGCGGGGCGGGATGGGCTCCAAACAGCTCAACAATCGCCGCTACTACCGCGCCGAAGTGCACCTGAGCGAGGGCAGTCAGGACTACGATCTGGTCGGCTACACCAAGGAACAGATCATCAACGACATCCTCGACCAGTACGAACGGCACATGCAGTTCCTGCACCTGGTGCGTTGATCTACGGCTGAGCGCCGGGCCGTTTACGACTCGGCGCTCAGCACCATGAACAACACCAGCGCCGCCAGCGGCACGCCGAATACAGCACTGCCGATCGCGATTTCCGACCCCAGCGACTGGCCGGCATGCACCACCCCCACCGCGCCATTGATCACCGTCAACGCCAGCCACAGCGCGGCGAAGCCGTAGGCCATGGTCTGACGGCTGAAGCCGATGCGCTCGCCGATGTAGAGCATCAGGGCCAGAAGGACCAGGCCGAAGAAGATGATGATGGCGGTGTGCATGGGTGTGCCTGCGGCATATGCAGTGTTTGGTCGGACGCCTTCGCGGGCAAGCCCGCTCCCACAGGGTTTGGCGTCGTTCACAATGGTTTTATTCAACGCAGAAACCTGTGGAGTGGGCTTGCTTGCGAAGGGGCCACCTCTGTGTCCTTTAGAGCATAGCCAAACTAGCCAACCCCGTATTCGTCAGGTGCTCTCGCGCTCGATGACCTGGCACTGCAGCAGATTAAGTCGTTGCACCTCCTCGGTCGGCAACACGGCAAGGCTTTCCAGCACCCGTGTCGCGGCCAGTACGCCGATCTCCAGTGCCGGGGGTTTGATGGTGCTGAGGCTTGGCAAAAGCATCTCGGCAAACGGGTAATCGCCGAAGCCGAGGACGGCGCAGTCTTCAGGGATCTTGATGCCTGCACGCTGCCCGGCGAGCAGGCCGCCGGCGGCGAGGTTGTCGTTGGCGAAGATGATCGCGTCGGGGCGTGGTGAGCTATTCATCAGCGCCTCCATGGCTTGTTTGCCTGCTTCGAATGGAGCGCGGTCGGCGTCCGGGGCGAACACCCAGGGTTCCATTGCAAATGCTCGGACAGTCGCGGCATAACCGTCGCGGCGTTCCAGCGCACTGAAGTCGCCGGGTGCGCTGTTCTGCACGAAAGCGATACGCCGATAGCCTTTGTCGTGCAGATAGCGAGCGGCGCTGACACCGACTTCAAAATGCGAAAAACCGATCTGCATCGGCCCGCGATCCGGCTGGTAATCCCATGTCTCGATCACCGGAACATCGGCCTCGGCAATCATCTTTTCGGTGCCCGCACTGTGGAAGTGACTGGTCAGCACCAACGCTGCCGGTGACCAGCCGAGAAACGCGCGCACCGCGTTTTCTTCCTGCTCGGCGCTGAAGTAACTCGAGGCCAGGAGCAGCTGATAGCCATTGCGACTGAGAGTGTCACTGAAGCCCTGAATGGTATTGGCGAAGATTGGCCCGGAGATGTTCGGGATTACCATTCCAACGATTTTCCCTCGCGCTGAGGCCAGACCGCCGGCCACCAGATTCGGCACGTAACCCAGTTCTGCGACCACCGCCGCAATGCGTTCACGACGTTCGGGCGAGACTTGCTCCGGCTGATTGAAATAACGCGATACGGTAATCGCCGACACGCCGGCCTGTCGTGCCACCGCGTTAAGGGTTACACGACCGGCGCCACGGCGTTTGCGGGGCTTCTCTTCGCTCAAGGTTCGATCCTTCTTAAAAACCAAAACGCATATAAAAGTAATTTTTCAGTATTGGACGGTCTATGTACGGCTTGCAGATACTGGAGATGGTAGCGCTAACAAAGCGCATTGTCTGCTACTCGCTCGAGCGAATGCCCAAGACACCGATTCAGGCGCTGTCGTCGCAGAACGGCAGCGGTTAAGGGCCAATTTCGAGCGGGCAAACATGCACAACATTCCTGGGGCGACACACAAACTGGCGCAATCGATTCGCGCGGCAGGCTGGCTTTTTACCGGGTTGGCGGCGCTGCCGCTGCCCAATGCATTCGCGGCTGAGAGTGCTGATCAGGAGCCGACACTCAAGTCGGTGACCGTCACGGCGACACGCCGCGAAGAGTCGCTGCAGAAGGTGCCGGTGGCGGTCTCGGTGATCGACGGCGAACAGCTGGAACGCGATAACCGCAACGGCGTGGCGAGCATCGTCCAGCAAGAGCCGTCGCTGAATTTCCGCACCGGCGCGTCGAACAAGGACACCTCGTTGTTTGTCCGCGGCGTCGGCACGATTTCCACCTCACCCGGCGTCGAGCCGACCGTGGCCACGGTGATTGATGGGGTGGTTTATGCGCGTCCCGGTCAGTCGACCCTCGACCTCCTGGATCTGGAGCGCGTCGAAGTCTTGCGCGGCCCGCAAGGCACGCTGTTCGGCAAGAACGCCTCGGCCGGGGTGCTCAACATCACCAGCAAAGCGCCGACCGCCGAGACCCACGGTTACATCGATCAGTCCTATTACAGCGGCAACGAAAGCCGCACGCGTTTCGGCATCGGCGGCAGCCTGATTCCGGACACGCTCAAGGGCTCGATCAGCACCTTGTTCGGCAGCTACGACGGCAATGTCGACAACAAACACAACGGTCAGGAGGTCAACGGCTACAACCATCGTGGCGTGCGCGGCAAACTCGAATTAACCCCGAACGATGACGTCACCTTCACCCTGATCGCCGACTACATGCAATCCCACGATGACGGCCCGAATGGTGTGGTGAGCAAGTCACTGACTCCGGCCTTCGCCAATGCGCTGAGCCCGGTCAATGCGACCAGCCACAACCGTGACATCAATACCGACACCCGCAGCCACGTCGAAGACACCAACAAAGGTTTGTCCGGCCAGCTCGACTGGCAACTGGGCGATTACACCCTGACGTCGATCACTGCGTGGCGCGGCTGGGACAACACCCAGTATCAGGACGGCGATCGTCTCGGCACGGTGACAGCAGCGTTCCCCGGCACGGCGGACAAGGGCGATCTGGCCTTCGATCAATACTCGCAGGAGCTGCGTCTGGCATCGCCAAAAGGTGAATTCCTCGAATACGTCGGCGGCCTGTTTTACATGCACGGCAAGGACGACGAAACCTATCAGCGCACGCTGACCACGACCACCAGCGTCAACCGAGGTGTGGCCGATTACAGCACCACCAGCGACAGCTACGCGGCGTTCGGTGAAGCGACGTTGAACTTCACTTCGGACTTTCGTGGCATCGCCGGTCTGCGCTATACCCACGATGATCTGGAATACGATCACCGCCGCGTCTCCACCTCGGCGACCACCGTCAGCGGCATCCAGCCGGCGACCAGCAGTTCCGGTTCGGTGGATGAGGACGGCTGGTCCGGCCGCCTCGGCGTGCAGTACGACTTGAGCGACGCAGTCACCACTTACCTGACTTACTCGCGCGGCTACAAAGGCCCGGCCTACAACGTGTTCTTCAACATGCAGCCGCGTGACACCGAAGCACTCAAGCCGGAAACCTCCAACACCTGGGAGGCCGGTATCAAAGCGACAAGCTGGAACAATCGCCTGACCACCAACCTCGCGGTTTTCCACAGCGATTACGACAACTATCAGGCCAATTTTTTCGACACGGTGGCCGGGCAAGTGGTGACGCGCCTGATCAACGCCGGCAGCGTCAGCACCGAAGGTGTCGAACTCGATTACGCGTTGCAGGCCACCCAGCAACTGAAGCTCTCCGGCGCGCTGGCCTACACCCGGGCGCGCATCGACGAGTTCGCCTGCCCGGCGGGCGCGGCGGCGTCGTGCAATGTCAACGGCAAGCCGCTGCCGTTCAGCCCGGACTGGAAAAGCTACGTGCGCGCCGACTACAGCATCCCGCTGGATAACGGCCTGGATATCGAACTCGGCACCGATTACAGCTGGCAAAGCGAAGTGCAGTACGACATCAGCCAGAACCCCGACACCAAACAGGGCGCCTACGGCCTGTGGAACGCCAGCATCGCCCTGGCCGATTACACCAATGGCTGGCGCGTGGCGCTGCTCGGCAAAAACCTCACCGACAAGTCGTATTCGCCACTGCTCGCCAGCGGCGGCAACTACATCTACCGCGCCGTGCCACGGGATGACGAGCGCTACTTCGGCGTGCAACTGCGCAAGGATTTCTAAGATGAGCAGACAGCTGAAGCTTGGAGCGTTCCTCATGGCCACCGGGCACCACGTTGCCGCGTGGCGTCATCCGGATGTGCCGGCCAATGCCGGTCTCGATTTCGCCCATTACAAACGGCTGGCGCAGATTGCCGAGGCGGCGAAATTCGATGCGCTGTTCGTTGCCGACAGCGTCGCCGCGCCGACCCAGGACATCGCCAGTCGCATGGCGCGCTCGGATCACTTCGAGCCACTGACGTTACTTTCGGCATTGAGTGCGGTGACCGAGCACATAGGCCTGATCGCCACGGCCACCACCAGCTACAACGAGCCGTACCATGTGGCGCGTAAATTTGCTTCACTGGATCATTTGTCGGGTGGGCGAGCGGGGTGGAATCTGGTGACTTCGGATAACGCCGCCGAAGCTCTGAATTTCGGTCGCGAGGAGCACATCGGCCACGCCGAACGCTACAGTCGCGCCCGTGAATTTCATCAGGTGGTGACCGGGCTCTGGGACAGTTGGGAGGATGATGCCTTTCACCGCGACAAGGCCAGCGGTGCGTATTACGACCCGGAAAAGCTCCACGTGCTCGATCACGTCGGCGAGCACTTTCGCGTCAAAGGTCCGCTGAACGTCGCACGCTCACCTCAGGGGCAACCGGTGATTGTGCAGGCAGGCTCCTCCGAAACCGGGCGTGAACTGGCGGCGCAAACGGCTGAAGTGGTGTTCACCGCACAGACTTCATTGGCCGGCGCGCAAGCGTTCTATGCCGACCTCAAAGGACGTTTGCCCAAGTACGGCCGCAGTGCCGATGCGTTGAAAATCATGCCCGGAGTTTTTGTCGTCGTCGGGCAGACGGAAGCCGAGGCGAAGGAAAAATGTGAAACGTTTCAGCAATTAGTCGAACCCGAGGTTGGCGTCGCCTTGCTTGGGCGTATGCTGGGCAACTTCGACTTGTCGAAGTACCCGCTGGACGGGCTACTGCCCGAGTTGCCGCTGACTGACAGCGGGCAGCAGAGTCGACAAAAACTGCTGACCGAACTGGCGGGGCGCGAAAACCTCACGCTGGCTGAGCTGGGCCGCAAGATTGCCGGCGGGCGAGGGCATTACACTCTGGTGGGCACGCCGGTACAGATTGCCGATCGCTTGCAGGAGTGGTTCGAACAGGGCGCTGCGGACGGCTTCAACGTGCTGGTGCCACATCTGCCGGGCGGGCTCGAAGATTTCGCCAATGGCGTGGTGCCGGAACTGCAACGGCGTGGGCTGTTCAGAACCGAGTATGAGGGTCGGACGTTGCGCGAGAACCTTGGCCTGGCCCGGCCCCGAAACAGATTTTGTGATTGATAGAGCTGTTGTGGTGAGGGGATAAATCCCCTCACCACAAAGTGTTCGACTTCAGATGACCAAAAGACAGACAAGAGAGGATTCGATGACTTACACCGCTGCCGAAAACCGCTACGACTCCATCCCTTACCGCCGCGTCGGTCGCAGCGGTCTGGTGTTGCCGGCGCTGTCGCTGGGCCTGTGGCACAACTTTGGCGACAGCACGCCGATCGACACCCAACGCGCCTTGCTGCGCACCGCGTTCGATCTGGGCATCAACCACTTCGACCTGGCCAACAACTACGGCCCGCCGTACGGCAGCGCCGAAACCAATTTCGGTCGCCTTCTGCGCGAAGACTTCAAGCAGTACCGCGACGAACTGATCATCTCCAGCAAGGCCGGTTGGGACATGTGGCCCGGCCCTTACGGCCAGGGCGGCGGTTCGCGCAAATACGTGCTGGCCAGCCTCGACCAGAGCCTGCAGCGCCTCGGTCTGGATTATGTGGATATCTTTTATTCGCACCGCTTCGACCCGGACACCCCGCTGGAAGAAACCGCCAGCGCCCTCGCCACTGCGGTGCAGCAGGGCAAGGCTCTGTACATCGGCATCTCCTCGTATTCCGGAGTGAAAACCCGTGAAATGGCGGCGTTGCTGAAAGAGTGGAAAGTGCCGTTGCTGATTCACCAACCGGCGTACAACCTGCTCAACCGCTGGGTGGAAAAGGATCTGCTCGATACCACCGAGGAACTCGGCACGGGCGTCATCGCTTTCACGCCATTGGCGCAGGGCCTGTTGACCGACAAATACCTCAACGGCGTGCCGGAAGATGCGCGGGTCAATCGTCCGGGCGGTGGTTCGTTACAGGCTTCGCACTTGTCCGAGGCGAACATCGCGCATGTGCGCGCGTTGAACGAGATCGCCAAGCGTCGTGGGCAGAGCCTGGCGCAACTGGCGCTGGCGTGGACGCTGCGTGATCCACGGGTGACCTCGGCACTGATCGGTGCAAGCCGGCCGGAGCAGATTATCGAGAACGTCGGGGCGTTGAAGAATTTGAGCTTCAGTGCTGAAGAGTTGGCGGAGATTGACCGGTTTGCCCAAGAGGGTGGGATCAATCTGTGGGAGAAGCCTTCGACGGCGGAATAAGTGACTGGCGCCGAATGATTCGGCGCCTGCTCTGACGCTTTCGCGGGCAAGCCCGCTCCCACAGGGTTCCAGTCGTACACAAAAGCTGTGAACGGCGCTGTACCTGTGGGAGCGGGCTTGCCCGCGAAGGGGTCAGTTCAGACAACGAGGAAACCGGGTCTTATCTGAAAAACGGCACATCCCCCAAAACCGTAGCCCGCTGCATCACCCGCCGCGCCGGCCGGTAATCATCCACCGCGTAATGCTGTGTCACGCGGTTGTCCCAGAACGCAATATCGTCTTTCTGCCAACGCCAGCGAATGGTGAACTCCGGCCGCGTCGCGTGGGCGAACAGGAACTTCAGAATCGCCTCGCTCTCGGTTTCCGACAGCTCATTGATCTTCGACGTGAAGCCTTCGTTGACGAACAACGAACGCCGCCCGCTGACCGGATGCGTACGGATCACTGGATGCGACAACGGCGGATTCTTGCGTCGCGCCTCTTCCCACTGCGCCAGCGCTTCCGGCGTGTTGCCATAGCGCTCCAGCGGAAACGAGCGGGTGAAATCGTGGGTTGCGGTCAGCCCTTCAAGCAAGCCTTTCATCGGTGCCGACAGCGCTTCATACGCGGCAATGCCGCTGGCCCACAGCGTGTCGCCACCAAATTCCGGCAACAACTTGGCGCTGAGCACCGCGCCCATCGCCGGCGTCGGCAGGAAGGTCACGTCGGTGTGCCAGATCGCGTTGTCGCGCACGTCGGTGACAGCGGTGTCGAGGATCAGCACTTCCGGTTGTTCCGGCACGTTCGGGTAGATCGGATGAATGTGCAGATCACCGAAATAGTGAGCGAAGCGCGCCTGTTGCGACGGTTCGATCGGCTGGTTGCGGAAGAACAGCACTTGGTATTTGAGCAGCGCCTGCTCGATGGCGTCGCGGTGTTCCAGGCTCAACGGCTGGCTGATGTCGACGCCGCTGATCTGCGCGCCGAGGGCCGAGCTTAATGGGGTGATGTTCAGGCTGCTCATGGTCTTACTCTTCAAATTCGGGGGGGCAGAGCTTTTGTAGGAGTGAGCCTGCTCGCGATAGCGTTGCGTCATTCACAACAGCCGTTGCCTTTCACTCGGCAATCGCGAGCAGGCTCACTCCTACAAGGGATTTACATGAAATGGGTCAGTGCGCCTGGCCGTGCCACGGCACCAGTTTGCGTTGCAAAGCGCGCAAGCCCATTTCCATGGCGAAGGCGATCAGGGCGATGACCAGAATCCCCAGCACCACCACATCGGTGACCAGGAACTGCGCGGCCGACTGCACCATGAAACCCAAACCACTGGTGGCGGCGATCAGTTCAGCGGCGACCAGCGTCGACCAGCCAACCCCCAGCCCAATGCGCACACCGGTCAGAATGTCCGGCAGAGCGCTCGGCAAAATCACATGGCGAATCAGTTGTGCGCGAGTCGCGCCGAGCGACTGCGCTGCGCGCAGTTTGGCCGGGTCAACCGTGCGCACGCCGGTAGCTGTGGCGATGGCGATCGGCGCGAAAATCGCCAGATAGATAAGCAGCACTTTCGACAATTCGCCGATGCCGCACCAGATCACGATGAGCGGCAGGTAGGCGAGCGGTGGGATAGGCCGGTAGAACTCGATCAACGGATCCAGAACGCCACGGGCGATGCGGTTGGCACCGATGGCGATGCCCACCGGCACGGCGGTCAGAATCGCGAAACCAAGCCCCAGGCCGATGCGGCTGAGACTCGCGCCGAGGTGTTGCCACAGGGTCGAATCCATATAGCCGCTGGTGGCCAGCAACCAGCCTTTTTGCAGCACAGCGGAGGGCGGTGGCAGGAACAGCGGCTCGATCAATCCAGTAGCGGTCACCGCCCACCAGATCACCAGCAAGGCGAACAACGTCAGCAGGCTGATCCAGCGCGTGCTGAGACTGCGGCGCACCGGGCTCGCTACCGATGGGGTTTTCACTGCCGGGGCGGAAACGTCGTAACTGCTCATGCGCGCTCCTGCCGTTGAACGGCGCTGCGTTGCGAGAACACTTTGCTCAGCACGTGTTCACGGGTTTCGATAAAACGCGGGTCGGATTTGATCGCCCGTGCCGATTCGCCAGCGGCGTAACGCTGGCCGAAATCCAGGTGCAGACGCTCAACGATCTGCCCCGGATTCGGCGCCAGCAGAATCAGGTCGGTTGCGAGGAACACCGCTTCTTCAATGTCGTGGGTAATCAGAAAAACCGGTTTGGCGGTGCGCTGCCAGACTTGCAGCAACAGCTCTTGCATTTGTTCGCGGGTAAATGCGTCGAGGGCGCCGAAGGGTTCGTCCATCAGCAACACGCGCGGGTCGGCGGCGAGTGCACGGGCGAGGCCGACGCGTTGTTTCTGGCCACCGGAAAGTTGCCAGATACGGCGGTTTTCAAAACCGGATAGATCGACCAGCGCGAGCATCTCGCGGGCGATCTTTTCGCGCTTGTCCTTGGCGACACCGGCCAGCTCCAGACCGAATGCAACGTTGGCTAACACGTCCTGCCAAGGCAGCAACGCGTCGTCCTGAAACACCACGCCACGTTCGGCGCTCGGGCCTTTGACCGGCACGCCGTCGAGGGTGATGCGCCCGGCACTCGGTTCGACGAAGCCGGCAATCAGGTTCAACAGCGAAGTCTTGCCACTGCCGGATGGGCCGAGGGCCACCAGCAATTGCTGCGGCCCCAGGGTCAGAGAAATATCCGCCAGCACCGGTTCCGGGCTGCCCGCGTACTGTGCGCTGATGCGCTCCAGCTGTAGCAAAGCCATCGCAGTTAACTCCCGATCAGTTGGTGATGTATTTGGCGCTGACGTACGGCGCGTAGTCCGGCAGAACCGCTTCGACCTTGCCTTGCTCCTTGAGGAACGCGGCGGTGTCGGTGATGGCTTTGGTGGTCGGTGCGCCAAGGTCGCTGACCTGATCAGCCGCCAGTGGGTAGACGTTGCCTTGCAGCAGCAATGGAATGTCGCTGGCCTTGGCGCCGGAGAGTTTCACCAGTTTGTCGACGTTGGATTGATCGGCGAGCCAGGCTTTCGGGTCTTTGCGGTAATCGGCGTAGGCATCGAGGGTAACTTTGGCGAACGCCCGGACGATTTCCGGGTGCTTCTCGGCGAAATCCTTGCGCACGATCCAGGCATCGAAAGTCGGCGCGCCGAACTTGGCCAGCTCACCGGAGGTGATCAGCACTTTGCCGTTTTCCTTGGCTACTCCGAGGGCTGGGTCCCACACGTAAGTGGCGTCGATGTCACCGCGTTTCCACGCAGCGATGATTGCTGGCGGCGCGAGGTTGAGCACGGTGACTTTCGAGGGGTCGATGTTCCAGTGCTTGAGTGCGGCGAGCAGGCTGTAGTGACCGGTCGATACGAACGGCACGGCGATTTTCTTGCCGACCAGATCCTGTGGCGTCTTGATCCCGGAACCGTCACGAGCGACCAGCGCTTCGGCGGCGCCGATCTGGGTGGCGATGAGGAAGGTTTCCACCGGGACTTTGCGGGTGATCGCAGCGGTCAGCGGACTTGAACCGAGGTAGCCGATCTGCACGTCGCCGGAAGCGATGGCGGTGATCACATCGGCACCGTTATCGAATTTGCGCCAGCTGATGTCGGCTTTGGTGGCCTTCTCGTAGGCACCGTCGGCCTGGGCGACTTTCGCCGGGTCAACGGTGGTCTGATAAGCGACGGTGAGGTCGGCGGCCTGCGCCAGAAAGCTCGCGGCAGCCAGAGAGGCCACGGCCAGCAGGCGAAGCGGGAAATGCAGTTTCATGGGAGTGCTCCAGTTCAGGCGACCGAGGATCGGCGTGGAAAGGAGACTAAATGATCTAAGAATCTAAAAATAAATAACTTTTTAGACTTAGCTTATGAGCGGAAAAATCTAAGAAGGAGGGTAGAGAGAGCCTTTCGATAGTTCCCACGCTCTGCGTGGGAATTCAGCTTGTGACGCTCCGCGTCACTGGGACGCAGAGCGTCCTTTGAGGCATTCCCACGCAGAGCATGGGAACGATCATCACACGGTATTTCAGGTCGGCGTACTTCGCATCAACACCGCGGTCAGTCCCCTCTCCCACTGGGAGAGGGTTAGGGTGAGGGGCTCTTCAGTTACTGATCGCCAGAATGCTCGCCTGGTACGACCCGACAAACACATCGAAATCGCCCACTTCGTTCTGCTCCAGCTCAGCCTGCGCCGCCAGCGAAGATCGCGCCAGTTCCTCGAACTTCGCCTGCTCATCCGCCGCCAACGGCTCGCTGCGGAAGAACTCGGCATGCGCCTGGCTCTGACGCAGGGAGAACTGCGCGAAGCTTTCCTTGTGCTCAGCCATCGCCGCCAACACCTGCGCCGAAGGCGTCAGCGACGGATCGCGGACCTTGGCCAGTTGCGCATCCAGCGCCTTGCTGTGCGCGTCGCCGCCATGGCTCTGATCCAGCAGCGCGGCGAGCGGGGCAATCTGTTCCAGCAGCTCGGTCGCCCAGGTCTTCATCTCGACCGGCTCACCGTCACGCTGCAATTGCAGGCCCGGACGGCGACCTTCCTTGACCACGCTGAGGAAGTTCGAGGTGGCGTTGCCGCACGACGTGTTGGTCAGCAGCGGGCTGTCGTTCAGCGCGCAGTACAGCAGGAACGCGTCGAGGAAGCGCGACTCGGTAAGGTCGATGCCCATCGGCAGAAACGGGTTGATGTCCAGGCAACGCACTTCGACGTACTGAATGCCACGGGCCATCAAGGCCTGGATCGGCCGCTCACCGGTGTAGGTCACGCGTTTCGGGCGGATGTTGGAGTAGTACTCGTTTTCGATCTGCAGGATGTTGGTGTTGAGCTGCACCCACTCACCATCCTTGTGCGTGCCGACCTCAACGTACGGCGCGTACGGCGTGGCCACGGCTTTGCGCAGGCTGTCGGTGTAGCTCGCCAGATCGTTGTAGCACGGCGTCAGGCCGGCCTGGGCGTTGCTTTGATAACCGAGGTCGCTCATGCGCAGGCTGGTGGCGTAGGGCAGATACAGGGTGTCCGGATCGAGCTGTTCCAGCTGATGCGAACGACCGCGCAGGAAGCCTGCGTCCAGCGCCGGCGATGCACCGAACAGGTACATCAGCAGCCAGCTGTAGCGACGGAAATTACGGATCAACGCGATGTAGGAAACCGACTGGAAATCGCGGTCAGTGCCGACAAAACCCTCGGCTTCGCGCAGCAGCGGCCAGAGCTTTTCCGGCAGGGAAAAGTTGTAGTGAATCCCGGCGATGCACTGCATGGTCTTGCCGTA
This sequence comes from Pseudomonas sp. FW305-7, assembly GCF_058786735.1. Lineage (NCBI taxonomy): Bacteria > Pseudomonadati > Pseudomonadota > Gammaproteobacteria > Pseudomonadales > Pseudomonadaceae > Pseudomonas > Pseudomonas sp. FW305-7. The sequence goes on along the minus strand of NZ_JBYSZA010000010.1, from coordinate 150,525 downwards.
ACGCAGGGCCAGGCCCTTGCGGTAGACGTACTTGAGCTGACCGATGTTGGAGGTGCCGTAATAGGCGATCGGGATGTCTTCCTCGGCCGGCAACGGGCACGGCATCGATGGACTCCACAGGTACTCGTTGCCGAGCTTGCTGTAGGCAAAGCGATGAATCTTGTCCAGGCTCGCCAGCGTATCCGCCGGGTCGGGCAGGGCGGGCGTGATGAATTCCAGCAGCGACTCGGAATAGTCGGTGGTGATTTGTTCGTTGGTCAGCGCGGAACCCAAGGCTTCCGGGTGCGGCGTTTGCGCCAGTCGACCTTCGCTGGTCACGCGCAGGCATTCACGTTCGATACCGTGAAGGCACTGTTCGAGCAGAGAGAGGTTGGCGCGCTCGCCGAGCAGAGCCAGGCGGCGGTTGAGAAGTTCGCTCAATTTGGATTCCTTCACGCGTCAGTCGCCCCAATATGGGGGTGGGCAGGACGGTCTACAAGGGTGAAGTTGAAACTGGCGTTTTCGCCTGGTTTTTCGGGCCTCAAAGCCCCCGTTGAAACGCCAACTTCATTCCCTGAATCTGGCTGATGCACGCGAAGAATACGCGATCCCTGTGGGAGCGGACTTGCCCGCGAAGAGGCAGTGTCAGTCAACATAATATCGCCTGACACAGCGCTTTCGCGAGCAAGCCCGCTCCCACAGAAAAGCTCGACGCTGCGATCACAGCGCCGAAATTAACTCAAAATGATGAACAACATCTACAGGACAGCGAAGGTGCCTTGCGCTTTTGCGACCAGTTTGTCCCCTTGCATTACGTCGGCTTCGACCACCAGCGTGCGCCGCCCCGGGTGGATCACCCGCGCCGTGCACAGCACCTCACCGTCGGAAACGGCACGGATATAGTTGATCTTGCACTCGATGGTCGCGCTCTGCTGGTCAAAGCCGTGGGTGCTGGAACAAGCCAGCCCCATGGCGATGTCGACCAGACTGAACAGCGCGCCTCCGTGCAATTTGCCACCGCGATTGCGCAGTTGCGGTTCCAGCCCCAGGGTGACTTGCGCCACCCCGGTTTCCAGGCTGTGCAGGCGGCAGCCCAACAGCTTGAAAAACGCGCTCTCGACGAGCCCGGCCGGAACGTCCATCAGCGTTTCTTCAACTGCTTGGCGTTGGCGAACAGCGAGGCCATCGCATTGTTCACCGGCGCGGCGGTGACGGTTTCCTTGCGTGGCGCGTTGTTCGAAGGCTGGCGCTGCGCCGAGCCCGGACGCGAGCCACGGGCGCCGTCGATCTTCTCGCCCGGGGTGTCGCCCATGCGCATCGACAGGCCAACGCGTTTGCGCGGGATGTCGACTTCCATGACCTTCACTTTCACCACATCACCGGCCTTCACCGCTTCACGCGGATCCTTGATGAACTTCTCCGACAGCGCCGAAATGTGCACCAGACCATCCTGATGCACGCCGATGTCGACGAATGCACCGAACGCGGTCACGTTGGTGACAACACCTTCGAGAATCATCCCCAGTTGCAGATCCTTGAGGTCTTCGACACCTTCCTGGAACTCGGCAGTCTTGAATTCCGGACGCGGGTCACGGCCCGGTTTTTCCAGTTCTTGCAGGATGTCGGTCACGGTTGGCAGACCGAAGGTCTCGTCGGTGAATTTCTTCGGGTCCAGACGCTTGAGGAACGCGGCGTCGCCGATCAGCGAGCGAATATCGCGGTCGGTTTCAGCGGCAATGCGCTGCACCAGCGGATAGGCTTCCGGGTGAACTGCAGAGGAATCCAGCGGGTTGTCGCCGTTCATCACGCGCAAGAAGCCGGCGGCCTGTTCGAAGGTTTTCTCGCCCAGACGCGCGACTTTCTTCAGTGCTGCACGGGTTTTGAAGGCGCCGTGTTCATCGCGGTGAGCGACGATGTTTTGCGCCAGTGTCGCGTTGAGGCCGGAGATCCGCGCCAGCAGCGCCACCGAAGCGGTGTTCACATCAACACCGACGGCGTTCACGCAGTCCTCAACCACAGCATCCAGGCCACGCGCCAGTTTCAGTTGCGAAACGTCATGCTGGTACTGGCCGACACCGATGGATTTCGGATCGATTTTCACCAGCTCGGCCAGTGGATCCTGCAGGCGACGGGCGATGGACACTGCACCACGGATCGACACGTCCAGGTCCGGGAATTCCTTGGCCGCCAGCTCCGACGCCGAGTACACCGATGCGCCGGCTTCCGAAACCATGACCTTGGTCATCTTCATGGCCGGGTATTTTTTGATCAGCTCGATCGCCAGTTTGTCGGTCTCACGGCTGGCGGTGCCGTTGCCGATGGCGATCAGGTCCACCGAGTGCTTGGCGCACAGGGCGGCCAGAATGGCGATGGTCTGGTCCCACTTGTTGTGCGGAACGTGCGGGTAAACCGTGGCGTGATCCAGCAGCTTGCCGGTCGAATCGACCACCGCGACCTTGCAGCCGGTACGCAGGCCCGGGTCGAGGCCCAGGGTCGCGCGCGGGCCGGCCGGGGCGGCCAGCAGCAGGTCGTGCAGGTTGTGGGCGAACACGTTGATCGCCTCGGTTTCGGCGCTGTCGCGCAGCTCGCCGAGCAGGTCGGTTTCCAGATGGGTGTAGAGCTTGACCTTCCAGGTCCAACGCACCACTTCGCCGAGCCATTTGTCGGCCGGACGGTTCTGGTTCTGGATATTAAATTGCTGACCGATCATGCCTTCGCACGGGTGCATGGTGCCCGGCAGCTCGTCGCCGACTTTCAGCGCAGAGCTGAGGATGCCTTCGTTACGGCCACGGAAAATCGCCAGCGCGCGGTGCGACGGCATGCTTTTCAGCGGTTCGTCGTGTTCGAAGTAGTCGCGGAACTTGGCGCCTTCCTCTTCCTTGCCGGCGATGACGCGGGCACTGAGGGTCGCTTCCTGCTTTAGGTAATTGCGCAGCTTTTCCAGCAGGCTGGCGTCTTCGGCAAAGCGCTCCATCAGGATGTATTTGGCGCCTTCGAGCGCCGCCTTCACATCAGCCACGCCTTTTTCGGCGTCGACGAAACGTGCGGCTTCGGCTTCCGGGGTCAGGTTCGGGTCGTTGAACAGGCCTTCGGCCAGCTCGCCGAGGCCGGCTTCCAGGGCGATCTGGCCCTTGGTGCGGCGCTTCTGCTTGTACGGCAGGTACAAGTCTTCGAGGCGAGTCTTGGTGTCGGCGAGCTTGATGTCGCGTTCAAGCTGCGGAGTGAGTTTGCCTTGTTCTTCGATGCTGGCGAGGATGCTGATGCGCCGTTCGTCGAGTTCTCGCAGGTAGCGCAGGCGCTCTTCCAGATGACGCAACTGGGTGTCATCGAGGCTGCCGGTGACTTCTTTCCGGTAACGGGCGATGAAGGGAACGGTAGAGCCTTCATCGAGTAGCGCGACGGCCGCTTCGACCTGTTGTGGGCGTACGCCGAGTTCCTCGGCGATGCGGCTGTTGATGCTGTCCATAAAACCACCTGACATATTGTGAAAGCAGGCTCGCAGGCACGGAAATAAAGGCCCGGAGTCTGGTTGAGCGGCTTGAAGATTGCCGCTGCCTGGGTCAAAAGGCAGCCCATTGACCCGTGAAATCGAACAATTACTGCGCCGGGCAGGAAAAAAAGGCCTGCCACCTGCGGTAACGATTCAGACGTTGCCTGGCACAAAACGCCGCGCATTATAACCAGCGTTCTGTCATTCGGGGGCGTTGCAGTCTGTAGGCATAAACCCCGGTTTTCTGGCAGTGAAGGAAAAATCTGCTAACAATGCACACGGTGCGTATAACGGCAGCTACGCCATAATGCGCGCCGAGCTAAAAGGAGCATCCAATGAGCAGCACTGCACAAACTGCTGAAGGCGAAAAAATTCTCATCGTTGACGACGATCCGGGGCTGAGCAGCCTGCTGGAACGGTTTTTCGTCAGCAAGGGCTACCGCGCCCGTACCGTACCGAACACCGAGCAGATGGATCGTCTGCTGTCGCGTGAAGTTTTCAATCTGGTCGTACTCGACCTGATGCTGCCTGGCGAAGACGGTCTGACCGCCTGCCGCCGTTTGCGGGCGGCAAACAACCAGATTCCGATTATCATGCTCACCGCCAAGGGCGATGAGATGAGCCGCATCAAGGGCCTGGAGCTGGGCGCCGACGATTATCTGGCCAAGCCGTTCAACCCGGACGAGCTGATGGCTCGGGTCAAAGCGGTGCTGCGTCGTCAGGCCGCACCGGTACCGGGCGCACCGGGCAGCGAAGACGAAAACGTCACTTTCGGTGATTACGTATTGTCGCTGGCCACTCGCGAACTGAAGCGCGGCGACGAAGTGCACATGCTCACCACCGGTGAGTTTGCGGTACTCAAGGCCTTGGTGATGAACGCGCGTCAGCCATTGACCCGCGACAAACTGATGAACCTGGCCCGTGGCCGCGAGTGGGATGCTCTGGAGCGTTCCATCGATGTACAGATCTCCCGTCTGCGCCGGATGATCGAGCCTGATCCGTCGAAACCGCGCTATATCCAGACTGTCTGGGGCGTGGGCTACGTGTTCGTACCGGATGGCGCCGCCACCAAGTGATCGGCGATTTGTAGGAGCGGGTCTGCGGGGGCTGGTCGAACGGCCATGCCCGCAGACTCGCAATCCGCAATATGCGAGCATTGCTCGCTCCTGCAAGTGTGTAGCGGTTATAGATGAAAACCCCCGTCTGGTTCCCCCAAAGTTTTTTCTCCCGCACCCTCTGGCTGGTGCTCATCGTCGTGCTGTTTTCCAAGGCGCTGACCCTGGTTTATCTATTGATGAACGAGGACGTGCTGGTGGATCGCCAATACAGCCACGGCGTCGCCCTGACGCTGCGCGCCTATTGGGCCGCTGACGAAGAAAATCGCGCGAAGATCGCTGACGCCGCCACCCTGATCCGGGTGGTGGGTGCCGGTGTGCCGGAAGGCGAACAGCACTGGCCCTACAGCGAAATCTACCAACGGCAAATGCAGGCGGAACTCGGTGCCGACACCGAAGTGCGATTGCGCATGCACTCGCCGCCGGCATTGTGGGTTCGCGCGCCGAGCCTGGGCGATGGCTGGTTGAAAGTCCCGTTGTATCCGCACCCGTTGCGTGGTCAGAAAATCTGGAACGTGCTCGGCTGGTTCCTGGCGATCGGTTTGCTGTCGACCGCCTCGGCGTGGATTTTCGTCAGCCAGCTCAACCAACCCTTGAAGCGTCTGGTCTACGCTGCCCGGCAACTCGGTCAGGGTCGCAGCGTGCGCCTGCCGATCAGCGATACGCCAAGCGAGATGACCGAGGTGTATCGCGCCTTCAACCAGATGGCCGAAGATGTCGAACAGGCCGGCCGTGAGCGTGAATTGATGTTGGCAGGGGTTTCCCACGACTTGCGTACACCGTTGACCCGATTACGCCTGTCGCTGGAGTTGATGGGCGACCGCAACGACCTGACTGACGACATGGTGCGCGATATCGAAGACATGGACGCGATTCTCGACCAGTTCCTAGCGTTCATCCGTGATGGTCGTGATGAGTCGGTGGAGGAGGTCGATCTCAGCGATCTGGTGCGTGAGGTGGCGGCACCGTACAACCAGAACGAAGAGAAAGTGCGCTTGCGCCTCGAACCGATCCAGCCGTTTCCGCTACGTCGGGTGTCGATGAAACGCCTATTGAACAACTTGATCGGCAACGCCTTGAACCATGCTGGCAGCAGTGTGGAAGTCGCCGCCTATGTGTCCGGTGATGTCAGCGCGCCGTATGTGGTGCTGAGCGTGATGGACCGTGGGGCGGGGATCGATCCTTCCGAACTTGAAGCGATTTTCAACCCGTTTACCCGAGGAGATCGGGCGCGGGGCGGCAAGGGCACCGGGTTGGGGCTGGCGATCGTCAAGCGGATTGCTTCGATGCATGGGGGCAATGTTGAGTTGCGTAACCGGTCTGGGGGTGGGCTTGAAGCGCGGGTGCGGTTGCCGTTGGGGCTGATGTTGCCGCGGGATGCCGTTTAAAACATAAACCCTCACCCCAGCCCTCTCCCAGAGGGAGAGGGGGCCGACCGAGGTGTCTGGCGTTGTACATCGACCTGAAAGACTGGCTCGATTGTGGATTCGGCACAGCAGGATCAGGTCGGCGTATCTCTTAAGCATCTCCCTATCAGTCCCCTCTCCCTATGGGAGAGGGTTAGGGTGAGGGGCTCTTGCTCTTCGCTCTAGCCCTTACCCTTGGTGCGAGTCATATTCGGCCCGCCATTCTTCTCAAGGTGCTCGATGATGATCCCCGCCACATTCTTCCCTGTGGTGGTCTCGATCCCCTCCAGCCCCGGCGACGAGTTCACTTCCATCACCAGCGGCCCATGATTGGAACGCAGGATATCCACACCCGCCACCGCCAGGCCCATGACTTTGGCAGCACGCAACGCGGTCATGCGTTCTTCCGGGGTGATCTTGATCAGGCTGGCGCTGCCGCCGCGATGCAGGTTGGAACGGAATTCACCCGGTTTGGCCTGACGCTTCATCGCCGCGATCACCTTGTCGCCGACTACAAAGCAGCGGATGTCCGCGCCGCCCGCTTCCTTGATGTATTCCTGAACCATGATGTTCTGCTTCAGGCCCATGAACGCCTCGATCACCGACTCCGCAGCGGTCGCGGTTTCGCACAACACCACCCCAATGCCCTGAGTGCCTTCCAGCACTTTGATCACCAGTGGCGCGCCGTTGACCATGTCGATCAGGTCGGGGATGTCATCCGGCGAGTGGGCAAACCCGGTCACCGGCAAACCGATGCCGCGCCGCGAAAGCAACTGCAGCGAGCGTAACTTGTCCCGCGAACGGGCAATCGCCACCGATTCGTTGAGCGGGAAGACACCCATCATTTCAAACTGACGCAACACTGCGCAGCCATAGAACGTCACCGACGCGCCGATCCGCGGGATTACCGCGTCGAAACCTTCCAGCGGTTTGCCGCGATAGTGGATCTGCGGCTTGTGGCTGGCGATGTTCATGTAGGCGCGCAAAGTGTCGATCACTACCATTTCATGCCCGCGTTCGGTGCCGGCTTCGACCAGACGACGGGTGGAATACAGACGCGGATTCCGCGACAGCACAGCGATCTTCATGCAACACCTGTGGAGGAGGTAGATACCGGGAACACCGGCTTGTCTTGTACATATTTGATGCCCGGATTGACCACCAGATGGCCGTCAATCAGGGCTTTGGAACCGAGCAACAGGCGATAGCGCATGGATTTGCGGCAGGCGAGGGTGAACTCGATCGGCCAGACCCGATCACCCAGGGCCAGGGTGGTGCTGATCACATAGCGCTCCTGGGCATGGCCGTTGGAGCTTTTAATGGTTTTGCGCGTTACCAGCGGCGCTTCGCAACGGCGGTGACGCAACTGCACCACCGTGCCCAGGTGCGCGGTGAAGCGCACCCACTTCTCGCCGTCGCGCTCGAACGGCTCGATATCGGTGGCATGCAGGCTGGAGGTGCTGGCACCGGTGTCGATTTTCGCCCGCAGGCCGGCGACTCCCAAATCCGGGAGCGCCACCCACTCGCGCAGACCGACAACGGTCAAATGGTCAAATGTCTTCAATGGATAAAACCAACGATTAACGCGTCCACGCCTCAGGTGAAACCTGGGCCAACGCTTTGAATGCAGGTTTGGCGAACCAGTACCCCTGCATCAGAAATATTCCACAGTCCGCCAGGAAATCCCGTTCACCGGCGCTCTCGATGCCTTCGGCGATGACTGTAACGTCCAACTCCGCACAGATTGTGACAATACCCCGGACGATAGCCTGACGAACGCGGTCTTGATCGACATCGCGGATCAGCGCCATGTCGAGTTTGATCAGGTCCGGTTGGAAATCAGCCAGCAGATTGAGCCCCGAATAACCGGCACCGAAATCGTCGATGGCGGTCTTGAAGCCGAATTCGCGGTATTCACGCAGAATATTGGTCAAATGGCGATAGTTATCTACGTGCTCGCTTTCCAGGGTTTCGAAAATCAGTCGGTCGATCGGGAAACTGTGTTTTTTGGCGGCCTCCAGGGTGCTGCGAATGCATAGCTCTGGACGATAGACGGCGTTGGGCATGAAGTTGATCGACAAGTGTGTCTGCATATTAAGGTTGGCCGCGCCTTCGATGGCGCGGGTCCGGCAGAGTTGGTCGAAGCGGTAGCGGTTGTCTTCTGTAACCTGATCTAACACCGTCAATGCGCCTTCACCAGCCAGACCACGGACCAGCGCCTCATGGGCGAAAATCGACTGGTCGCGCAGATCGACGATAGGTTGGTAGGCGAAGTCAAAATCAAAACCCAGCGGTTCGCTTTGCTGGCAGCCCTGGCAACCGGCCTGTGGCGAGGTCAATGAAGACGGAAATTTAGTCACTCGATCACTCCATGCCGCTGAACCGGCGAAGATCACAGTCTATCTGGAGGGCCGAATTCTTGCGCCCGACAGAAACGGTAGTACAGTTCCGACTACTGGCAGAACGAGGAATTCATATGGCGCAAAAACAGGAAGAAGACGACAAGGTCCGTCTCGATAAATGGTTGTGGGCTGCGCGTTTTTATAAAACCCGGGCCTTGGCCAAAGCAGCGATCGAGAGTGGCAAAGTGCATTGTCGGGGCGAGCGCTGCAAACCAGGCAAAGAGCCACGCATCGGCGATGAATTCGAGATTCGTACTGGTTTCGAAGTGCGTACGGTGAAGGTCGAAGCCTTGTCGATTGTGCGTCGTGGCGCGCCTGAAGCGCAGACGTTGTATGCGGAAACCGAAGCGAGCGTGGCAAAACGCGAAGCGGCTGCGGCGATGCGCAAGGCGGGTGCCTTGGGCGTGAGCACCGATGGCAAGCCGAGCAAGAAGCAGCGGCGGGATCTGTTTAAATTTCGTGGGAACAGTAACGACGAGTAGAGCCGTAGTTGCTGTGTTGTCTGTGCTGACGTCATCGCGGGCAAGCCCGCTCCCACAGGTATTTCAGATGCTCACAAAATTTATGTTCACTGAATATCACTGCGGGAGCGTGGCTTGCCCGCGATCGAGTGCGCAGCACTCGCCATGGACGACGCGGTATCAGGCGCTACGCACCACACTCATCCGCGAAACAAGCGGCAACTTGCCCAGCAGATTGAAGATCGGCGAAGTCACCTTCAGCCAGAAATTCGCGGCGTGATAGGCAAACGGCGTGTAGTAACCCCAGCCCAACGCCCACACCGCCAGCAACACGCCGCCGATGTAATCGTCCTGACCCCAATGCGCGCCGGCCACCAGCCGCGGCAGCATGAACAGCAGCGCCAGGCCCCAGATCACCAGGAACTGGCCGACCGTACGGCTGAACACGCCCATGAACAGCGCCCAGATCAACAGCACCGAAGCATGGTCGCCAGGGAAGCTTTGGCTGGAGCGATCCTTCAGCTCCCAGGTCTTCTCCAGATGTGGGAAGTAGTCGCTGATGTGCACCGCGCCTTCAAGAACCATCGACGGGCTGCTGTGCTGCCAGTCCATGTGGTCGGCGAACTTGGAAAACAGCGTGCGGATCACCACCATCAACAGCAGGATCGAGAAAAATCCGAAAAAGGCGCGACGCACATCAATCGCCTTGAACACCCAGTCGCCCTTGATCAGCAGCGTCAGCAGAATCAGCCCGACCACAATGTCGAAAGGACGCAGACTTGCAATTGCCCAGATGTGGAGCCATATCGGGTTGCTGGCCAGCGGTGCGTTGAGTGAGCGGAACAGCCACTCGTCGAAAAACACACACAGCGCGTTGCCCGTAGGCCATAACCAGAAAGCCAGTAGCGCCAATGGCACCACATTGCACAGAACCAGCCGGCCGAGGTTCCACCTTTGTTGGAACAAACCCGGATTGTTCATAAAATGCCTCCCATGGCTAAGCAGTCGGCACCAAAAAAAGTGCCAAGAAGCGCAAATTTTCATTCTTTGTAACCATTTTGTCACCTCATTCAGATACCCAGACCTATGACCGACCTACCGGATACCGATTACACCCAACGCTTCATCTTTGATGACAGCGACACGCGCGGCGAACTGGTCGCGCTGGAGCGCAGCTACGCCGAAGTCCTCGCCAAGCACCCGTACCCGGAACCGGTCGCGCAGTTGCTCGGCGAATTGATGGCGGCGGCCTCGTTGCTGGTGGGCACCTTGAAGTTCGACGGCTTGCTGATCCTGCAGGCACGCTCCGAAGGCCCGATCCCGATGCTGATGATCGAGTGCTCCAGCGACCGTGAAATCCGTGGTTTGGCGCGTTACCACGCCGATCAGATCGCGGCGGATGCGACCCTCAGCGACTTGATGCCGAACGGCGTCCTGGCTCTGACCGTCGACCCGACTGTCGGCCAGCGCTATCAGGGCATCGTCGACCTCGACGGCGAAACCCTGTCCGAGTGCTTCACCAATTACTTCGTCATGTCGCAACAGGTCGGCACCCGCTTCCAGCTGTTCGCCGACGGTCGTCGTGCCCGTGGCCTGCTGCTGCAGCAACTGCCCGCCGATCGCTTGAAAGACGAAGAAGACCGCGCCGCCAGTTGGCAGCACATCACCGCGCTGGCCAGCACGCTGACCGCCGATGAACTGTTGAGCCTGGACAATGAAACCGTGCTGCACCGTCTCTACCATGAAGAGCAGGTGCGCCTGTTCGATGTGCAGAAACTGCGCTTCCATTGCAGCTGCTCGCGGGAGCGCTCGGGCAATGCACTGGTAAGTCTGGGTCAGGAAGATGCACAGGCTCTGGTGGTGGAAAACGGCGGCAACATCGAGATCGATTGCCAGTTCTGCAACCAGCGCTACCTGTTTGATGCGACCGATGTAGCTCAATTGTTCGCTGGCGCAGGCGTCGACACGCCGTCAGATACCCGGCACTAAAACGGTTCAGCGCAGGTAAATTCACTGCGTAACGACGGAATATCGCCGTTACGACGGGAGGACCCTACTCTTTTTGGGCTTTTCTGGCATAATCCGGCCCACTTTTTTCGCGGTAGTAGTGCACGACTTTCTACTACAAAACGTTTGGAGCACACTCGGCCACTGGCCGACGGGGAACCTCATGACGCAAGCCAATAACGCCGTGTACACCGATCTGAGTGTTGATGATCTGGTAAAAGAAGCCCTGAACCGCGGTGAGGGCGAGCTTGCCGATACCGGCGCTCTGGTTGTTCGCACTGGTCACCGCACCGGTCGTTCGCCTGTTGACCGTTTCATCGTTGAAGAGCCTTCCACCCAGGCCGCTATCGCCTGGGGCCCGATCAACCGCAAGTTCCCGGCCGACAAGTTCGATGCCTTGTGGGCTCGCGTCGAGGCGTTCAACAACGCGCAAGAGCACTTTGTTTCCCACGTGCATGTAGGCGCGGCCGAAGATCACTACCTGGCCGTGAAAATGACCACGCAGACTGCCTGGCAGAACCTGTTCGGTCGTTGCCTGTTCATCAACCCGGCCCAGTACAACCCGGCTGGCCGTGAAGAGTGGCAAGTGCTCAACGTGGCCAACTTCGAGTGCGTGCCAGAGCGTGACGGCACCAACTCCGACGGTTGCGTGATCCTCAACTTCGCACAGAAGAAAGTGCTGATCGCCGGCATGCGTTACGCCGGTGAAATGAAGAAAGCCATGTTCTCCGTGCAGAACTTCCTGCTGCCGGCCGCTGACGTGCTGCCAATGCACTGCGCCGCCAACATCGGCGAAGAAGGCGACGTGACCCTGTTCTTCGGTCTGTCGGGCACCGGTAAAACCACGCTATCGGCCGACGAAAGCCGTTACCTGATCGGTGACGACGAACACGGCTGGGGCGAAGGCGTTGTCTTCAACATCGAAGGCGGCTGCTACGCCAAGTGCATCGACTTGTCCGAGAAGAACGAGCCGGTCATCTGGAAAGCCATCAAGCACGGCGCCGTTCTGGAAAACGTCGTCATCGACGACGCCAAGCACGCCGACTACGCCGATGTCAGCCTGACCCAGAACAGCCGTGCCGCGTACCCGCTGGAACACGTTGCCAAGCGTTCCGAGAAGAACCTGGGTGGCGAGCCAAACGCTGTGATCTTCCTGACCTGCGACCTGACCGGCGTGCTGCCGCCAGTGTCGATCCTCAACGAAGAACAAGCGGCCTACCACTTCCTGTCCGGCTACACCGCGCTGGTGGGTTCGACTGAAATGGGTTCGGGCAGCGGCATCAAGTCGACCTTCTCCACCTGCTTCGGCGCACCGTTCTTCCCGCGTCCGGCTGGCGAATACGCAGAACTGCTGATCAAGCGCATCCGCGGCTTTGGCTCCAAGGTCTACCTGGTCAACACTGGCTGGACCGGTGGCGGCTACGGCGTCGGCAAACGCTTCAACATCCCGACCACCCGCGCGGTGATCGCAGCAATCCAGAGCGGCGCGCTGATCGGTGCCGCCACCGAGCACCTCGACACCATCAACCTCGACGTGCCACTGGCCGTACCGGGCGTTGAAACCAACCTGCTCAACCCACGCAACACCTGGGCTGACAAGGCTGCGTACGACGAGGCTGCCAAGGCATTGGCCGGTCTGTTCATCGAGAACTTCAAGAAGTTCGAAGTGAGCGACGCGATCAAGGCTGCTGGGCCTAAGTTGTAAGATCTGTCGTGAATGAAGAAGCCGCCTCTTGGGGCGGCTTTTTTGTAAGTGAGGGAACTATTGTTCTTTTAACTCGCTTTGAGCTTTTCTAGTTTTGAAAAAATCTCTTATCGAAAGAGGAGTTAATTGTTGCGCCTCTAATGTAGCCATTGTTTGGGCCCGCCAATCTAGGTCGCCTTCTTGTCTTAAGGATTTTCTAATCTCAATTATGGTTCCTAGTGCGCGGGCGGCCCAATCCCTGAATGCGTCAGGCTTCAAGATGAAAACATCTTTTAAGTGTTCAACCCCTCCGGGCGATACGTAGTTCACGGGCGTAATCAGTACTTTTATTATCTCCGTCCCTTCGTGTACACCACCCACATTTTCTCTAATCCAGTTGTCGTGACAAAATACCTGTCGTGCTTTCTCCACTGACAGAACATCATTAGTAGCGTTTGTATGATCTTCGAATACGATGCACAAGTCATTGCTAAGCAGCCACCAAGGATCTGGTGCTGCTCTGAGTTCAGTGTTACCTGCCTCGCAGCCAAGCATTAATCCTAATTCAAATTGACCTTGTTCAAATTTTTGTGCTTCCGAACTTGCCAAGGCACTTATTATTTCGGAATGTTTTCTATTGAATCGACTGTTATTTTTTACGCCAAAACTAAGCAGGTGATTTTCTAGGCGCTCAACTGTTTTGGGAAGGTAAGGATCTTGGGTGTTGAATTGAGATAGTTCTACTCCGGCGGATTTTGCTAGATCTACAAGCCATAGAATAGCCATGGTCGCTTTCATGGCTTCTGCGTAGTAATCCTTACTAGTATCTTCAGAAATCTGTTTTGCTTCGAATGCCATGCTCAGGCACGAACCAGCAAGATAATTCCATAATGCCCTGTACCCCTTTAAGTTAGGGTGTTTTATTACTCCCAAGATATTCCTACATTCATCAAATGCAGAAAGATAATCAGCCCTCCATAGATGATTTAAGTATTTGATTTCAAACGCCACTGACTTTTCTAGCTCCGCCATTTCTAGGGGAATTTTGCGAGTTTTACTACTCCTGTTTTGAACGATGGAATCGTTCGCTTCAACCCAATCATCATTTTGAGATCTAAATGCTAGGAGATTTTCCACTATGTCAGAGATCTCCGCAGATGATTGAAATTCTCCAAAGTCAATTTCAGCTTGTATTTCAGGATGAAGATATTGGGTGTTATCCTTTGTTAGCAAATAATCTAACCATTCGTTGCCTTTTACAACAACAGCCGCGTAATCACTATTGGCCCTAGTGCAGCGTCCTACAGCTTGTACGATCCTAGTTTGAATTCGATCATTTAATAGTACGCCACATCCCATTTTTGACATTAAGAACTTTTCTTGTAAGTTGGCAGACTTTGGAAGTCCCTCTAACACTAGCAGACGACATTCGTCATGAGGGAAATCCATGCCGTCATATCTATTTGCAATTACGGCAGCTGCAAAGGTACAGCTTGTAAAATCCTCTTTTGATGCCTCGATCTCTTTTGCACCGAATAGTGTGTATTTCCCAAGTTTTTGTATCTTTTGCTTCCTGTCTTCGGTTGCTCTGTCGCTAGGCGTTATAAACAAAGCTCTACCAAAGATAGATAAAGATTTCTCGATCAAGTCTTCTGTCTTGGTCTCATCATGTGAAACTTCAGGGAAGATAAAGAAGCGTCTTCCTATGCCTTGTTCATCAGTTTGAGATTCTGGAGTCAATCTATAAATATTAGCTCTGCCAGTTATCCGCTCTAGATCTCCGCCATTCCCCAAGGTGGCTGACATGTAAATTCTTTGCTTTGCGTTACTAAAAGGAACGTGGGTATGGGTTGGAGGAATTATTGGTCTAATTAAAATTTGAGTTGCTGAAATATAGCAGTGGCAGGCTTGAATATGATCTCTTAATAATGACCATGGATAATATAATGAGTTGTCCGTTGTTTCGATATCTAATAGATTTATGATTTGATCTTTTAACTTGTAGAATGTAGTTGTAGGTATTTTTTCCAGCCAGCTAAGAGATTGAAGGTCTAGTTCTCTTTGAGCTCTTGTTAGATTGGGTGTGTCTTTGTGGCCGTCGAGCAAAGTTACTAGAGCGTTGTAAGTGCTCGAGTTGTTTTTTCTGTCGATAAGCAGGGAGAACATTGAAGAGATATAGTTTTCGCAGGAGTGGGCGTCATCTAGGATTATTACGTCCGGGTTTTCAAAGAACGGGTTTGTATTGAATAGGGCGCTATAGGATGTAATGGCGATTTTTTCGATTCGTCGATACGAATTCTTTGACTCAAATGAATAGTCTTGTTTGGCGCCGGTGAATTCAGCGACTTCAATTCCATAAATGTCACGGGCTTGTTTGACTACTTGGTGTACTAATTGATTTGTTGGGCACAAATATACGACTCTATCTTGAAATTTTCTCCGGCGCCATTCAGCAAGCACAATTCCAACTAAGGTTTTCCCACTGCCGGTAGGAAGTCTTATAGCTACGTCCGGTTTTTCTAGCGCTTTGTCTGTATATTCCCTCCAAACATCAGCTTGTCTCGCTAAAGGACCTTCGATCTTTTTTGTTCTTATATCATGTAGCATTGACTCAGGCGTCGTAACTGAAAGCGTTACATTTGTTTGTTTTTTAAATGCCATTTCAAAATTCCATTTTGCTAACGGTTTAAATTAAAGTCAGAAGTCTGATGGATGATTCGGTGGATTTACCTTCAGTGCACTTTTCAAATGTCAGTAAGATTCAAAGCTAAGCTTGATGGACTGATTCCTAAGACTAAAGGTAGTTATAGATTTCGGTTTTCTCAAATCCAATTCGAAATTATTCTTCCCGCGAGCACGTTAAGCGTCAATTCATCGGCTCCATTGGCGTTATGAGTGATCTGGCGGTTTGATCGAGAGGGCTCGCGCCATGATCAATCAGTATCGCTGATGGAGCTAATGACGCGGTATTTGGTAGGAGTGTGGTTGTATTTTCTCTTCAGGCTAGAAGTACTCGTAAGGTTTTATCTGGATTACATAGAATTGAATGCTCGACTATTCGTATCAAGATCACCAATTCTTGAATGCAGGCATCATGGTTTCCTGTTCTTGCCTGGACAACCCAATTGCCGCGGCCAATCTCGGCCATTGGCTAACCACTTCTTGAAGATGCTTAATGATGCTTTCAGCATCCGAGCGGCTAACTCGAAAATACTCCGCCACTTCCCTCGCCAACTCCAAATCCAAGGCGTTGTCAGAGTCCGTGATGTTCAGCTTCAACCCATCCGCATGCGCCACCGGATTCATGTCATACGCTGCCGACAACCGCCACCCCCGACCAGGATCCAGAATAAAACCATGGTTTCGCAGGTGGTCGTCGGTGTTGGAGACCAGGATGTTGAAGACGATTCGCGACCAGAGTTCGCGGAGGTCGGTGTTGGGTTCCGAGCCGTGTTCCATGATGACTTCCGCCAACTCTAGATAGCTGGCGCCGGTTGAGGCGTCGTCGCCGTCGACGCGGTTGGTCATGGTCATGGCTGATGCGAAGTGATGTCGGCCGCCGCGCGCGGTTCGGTCGAAACGCTTCACCAGGAAGCAGTGGTGATCGCTTGCGTAGCGTCGGGCCATGCCGGTCGCAACACGTAGTCCACAGTTGACCGCCAAAGCGTTTACTACAAATTCCCAACCACCAACATCGTAGTCATCTCTCGTACTTGGGAATTTGGCGATCCACAGTTGGCCGAACTCGTCGACGACGCTGGCTTTCGGTCTGGCGCCGCCCAGCGAGCCGCCAGGTGCGATGAGCATTCTTAGCCATTCGCGGCCCTCGGTGGCTGTGTTGTCCCTATCGTTTTCCAGGGCGAGACTTGCCTGCTCTAACGCGCGTAGCTCGACAAAGGGTGGGGCGGCAACGCCGTCGCGGTCGTCGAGGAATTTGCCTTCGTCATTGAGTTTGTAGCGAAGGGCGCCGACACGGAATAGGTCGTGGACGCCAAGCAGGTAATCGGATTCAAACAACTTGCTGTTGCTGGGAAGCAAGCCGTCGCGAATGTCCCTTTCCAAGCGGCGTTTCATCAGCAGTTGGCCCCAACGATCGGGGCTTGAGTCTGCAAAGACGCCAAAGCGGCTCTGATGTTCGCCGGGGAATTGGCGGCCTTCGAAGGGGCCGATGCGCGGGTCTAGAGTTATGGAACTCAACTCGGGATCGGCCAACGCCTTAGGGTCGTACTCAAATTCGAACACGTTGGTGTTGCGTGTTTTCCTTGCGTGTAGAAATCCGAGGCGTCTGGCGCCTTTCAAGGATTCCCAGTCTGCATAAACAGCAATCAGCGTCATTCTTCACCTGTTGGGGGGCCGGCCTTTTTCTTCTTGTTCAAAAGGCTGGAGAGTGAGTGTGTGTTGAATGGGAAGTCAGCCGGAATTTTCGTGGTAGTGGCGGCATCGATAACGTTTGAAGTCTCGACGTGTTCGGATGCGCCCTTTTTTGCCGCACTGACTGCTCGTACTCGCTGGGGCTTTTTCGCTGCGGATCGTGTTGCAGGCATTAACTGCGCATCCTGCAATTGGCGACCCATTTCATCGGCTGCAGCCAGTTTGTTCAGGTCCTTTTCCAGCCCCAGCACTTGCATGACCGACAAGTAGGCCCCGATGGTTACGCCTGAGCCTCCGGACTCCAGATGGCGCAAGGTTGTCAGCGACATGCCTGATCTTTCGGCGACCTGCTTGGCCGTCAATTTGCGGCGTAGGCGAGCCAGCTTCAGTCGTTCACCAAGGTCGACCAAAAGTCGAGCAGTAGAGGGCAAGAGCGGCGCTGTTTTCTTGGCCATGTGGCAGTATTCCTTCATTTTTTAACCTTAACTGCCAGAATAATAGCACTTAAGATGAAGGATACTGTTTGCCGTAAGATCCGTGAAAAACGAAGTTAAGTGGCATTATTCCATCTGTTTTCGGTTCATATAGCTAGAATACTGCCACTTGAACGTTAGCGCTTCCTCTAGTCAGCCCGGTTTTTGCCGGTACTTTTCGAGAACCTGCATACGTGAGGAAAGTGGCTTTTCAGCATCGGCAGGGGTGGTTTCAAAACCTTCAATGTGTAGGCTGGCCAAATAGTTTGATCGGCGAACCTTGTCGTAATGGGCCTGCTTTTGCTGAAACGTCAAAACGCTCGTATCAGCATTCGAGTCTGAATCGCGATACTTTTTGCGTAAGATCTCGTCCATCTCGATAACGCTTTCCATCAGCCCATCAAAGAATTTGCTCATGGTTGCTCCCATGTTTGATTACCGTTCTTTTGATCGCTCTCACAGAGTGCATAAGAGCGATACGATCACTCGATTTCAGGCTGGAGCCTTCCAGTTGAGCATCTGCTGCTGTGCGACTTGCAGCAGGTCACAGCCATCCTGCGTCAGCAGATAGAGGGCGTGGGTGATGTGGGGGATGTCTTCGACGTCGGCTTGTTTGAAGCTGAGGCAATAGAGGGTTTTTAGCAGATCGCTTGAAGCGCGCAGGCGCTGGACGGCGCATTCGAGGATGTCTTGTGGATTGGCCGTTGTGTCGATGATCAGGGGCTTGGTGTCAGTGAGGTTGGATTCGAGTGGGCGGTAGCGATCGGTGGTGAATTGATTCCATGATTTCATTATTTTTTGCCTCGTTATGCGTCATGAGAATCCGCACCCACCGTGACCAAGCGATAGGTGGCGGACTGCGTTCGGGTTGGTCAACCGATGAGGCATTCACAACCGGCACACCCGAAGGTGTCCCGAACACAGCCGCCATAAAGCGTGCTGACACAAAAAAGCGCCAGCAGCATACAACGACTGTGAATGCACATCTAATACGGGTGACCAAGCCCGAGCCGCTGATTTGGCAGCGACAGTCACGACTATAGAGACGAGCTACACGACGGCGATAGAAGACAAGGAGTCTGTCCTTGTAGGAACAGGACGTAGATTCAATAGGTCATTGCTGACAATCCTTCAGACGTCTTAAACGAGCGCGTTTATCTGCCATCAGTTTCCTGCTTACTTCATCGGAAATGCTTGGCCGAGGATCATCAATGCTGGCTTGGACCTGCCGGATGAACCATGCCTCGTAGGTTTCCTCGTCGCTAGCCTGTTCCGATTCACCGCTCGTACTGTTCATCGTTCTATTTCCTTCTTGGTTAAAAACCTATCGGTCGCCGCTCCGCCTCAGCCAATAACCCGATACGCCGCCACATCCAGCACACTGGTCGTCAGCCCCGTCGCAGGGGTGTAGATCGAGCCTTTCACCGCCGAGAACGGTACGCCTTTGCTGCCTAAAGACACGTAGCGCTCGCCTTTATCCAGTTCGGTGAAGTAAGTGTAGGAAATGTTGTGCATCCGTTTGTACCGGGCCTCATCGCGGACGATGCCGTCGGTGAGGGTCTTCAGATCGGTCGCGGTCAGATTCAGGGTTTTGTTCAGTTGCACGCCCCAGCGCTTGAGGCAGGCTTCGGCGAAATGACGGACGACGCGGCCCGGTTCCACCAGGGTTTTCAGGTCACTGGCGCTGACAGGGACGCCGCCGTCGGCGGTGGCGTTGCCGGCCATGGTCGCGTGACGGCCGGCCATGGGATAGATGCAGGTTTTGGTGCCGGTGGCGGTTTGCGGGATGACGCAGCTGAAGCCTTTGGAGCGTTCATCGCGGGCGTAGAAGGCGATGTATTCTTTGACGTTGCTGCCGAGTTTGACCCGATCTTCCTGGAAGTTACCGATTCCCGGAACGGGGTCCAGGGCAAAGATGTTCACCGGAATATTTTTAAGTTGAGTATCTTTCAACATTGCATTGGCCAGCATATGGCAACTTACACCGCCTCGGCTCCAGCCCACCAGGTTGACGCGGGTGGGAATAACACCGTCTTTGCGGAACGTCTTGATAATGCCCTCCTGCAACTTCTGTTGGGTGATGCTGCGGTCGCCATAGTTGTACTTGCGCCAAAACCACGAGCCCTCGGCTTTGACATCTTCAATGGGAATGCCGGCGGCTTTGAGGCGGTTGTATTCGGCTTCGGTCAGTTGTTCGCGTTGCCAGTCGCATTTTCCTTTGATGATATTCAGCGCGTGCTGTACGTTTTCTTCCCAGCCCTTGCCGAACAACGTGCCGCTGAGACCGTACTCCTTGGTTTTGGTAAACAGGTCATCCGCTTGCAGGTTGCCGCTGCCCGGCCCATCGACCACGATCCATTCGGCAAACTCGCGACCGGAATGGTTTGCGGCCAAGGTGGAGATCAATTCGCCGTTCCAGAAGTTTTCATGGGTGGTGTCAAACTTGTTGGAACCCGTACCGCAAAAAAAGATAGTTAAAACAGTCATGTTTATTGCTCTTGTTTAATGAAAGAGCAGTCAACGTAGTATTGTTCTTTTAAAAGGCAAAGAAGTGGGTTGTTTCGAGATTTGTTGGTTGTTGGGTTTAATTGCGCTGGGCGATTTTAAGTTTTGCAACTTCCAGTAGTTCGCAACCGTCTTGAGTCAATAAGTAAAGCGCCTGAACAATGTTCGGGATGTCTTTGACGTCTGCTTGTTGGAAACACAAACAGTAAAGAGTTTCCAACAGATTGCTGGCAGCGCACAGACGTTGCTGTGCGGCATCCAGCAAGTCTTCATGGCAGGCGTCCGTGTCGATGACCAGCACCGGATTCTCGCTGTAACTGGTTTTCAAACGGCGGTAGCGGTTGAGGGGCGGGTGCAGTGAGTTCATGGATTAGGCTGTCCTTTGAGAAGTCGCTACGGTGCGATTCAGTCGCGTCGGCCACTATAGGAGGGCATCGGGCTGTGGGACAAGACGGCTGCAATGGACAGAGTTCGTAGGGGTTTTTCCGGTGTTCGGGTATTTGCCCTACGTGTTTTCATGGGCTTTTCAAGGCAAAACCCTTAGCTCGGAATTTTCCTACGGGTTTGTCAGGCGCTTCTGAACAAACCTCTGTATGGTGCGCGCCAGAATCTGTGGGACGTTTCCAGACGTCCTATACGCGTATAAAGGGAATTAGGTATGCAGTGGCTACGAATGGCCTTGATTGTGGTGCTGTGGGCCAGTGGTTGCCGTGTAGTAATGGCGGTTGACCTGGATAACGCGCTGGTTCTCGATCATCTGGATCGAACCGGTTGGCCGGAGGCGCTCACCAGCCCGGCGAACGTCGACACGGCCTCGCGCGCCGAAGTGCTGATGTTCGGCAAAGCTCTGCTCGCCAGCGAAGCGCTCGATGAGTCAGGTCTGAAACAACGGTTGGGTGTGCCGCAAGTGCAACTCAAGTCGATCCGGCAAGTGCGCGACGGTTTGTGGGATCACCTGCTGAGCACTTATCGCAACGCCAGTCAGGACTGTGGCGAACAACCCTTTTGCCCTCAGGTGCGCAGCGTCGCTGACCTGCGGCAGTTGGCGGCGGCGTTCACTGGCGACATCAGCCCGGCCCATGCACTTTGGGCAAGTAGAAGCCAGAGTGTGCATGAACAGGCATTGAACGAGCAGTTGCGAGTGGCCGTACTGCTGCCGTGACCTCTGCTGATTGACGTCTAGGCCACAGCGGCTGCCTGCATCGTCGCACCGGCCGCGAGTTGGGGAAGTTCGTCTGGAAACCGCATGCATCCGCCTAGCAGCAGGGCGGAGAGGGTGAGGGCGAGTATTAGCTTCAATCTAGAGTGCATGATCATTCCTTTGAGAATTTTTCACGCATCCGCCGTCCGGGCGTGATGCGGGCGAAACAGTGGGTGGGACTTTATCGCGATGCCGGAAAAGACCGCGATAAACAAATTGTGGCGTTTGTTTCAGCCTGTGACCCAGCGTCAGGGGCTGTATCATTCCGAATCGATTTGGCCCCGACCTTTTCTCGACTCGCTGCGATCGCCCGCTAGGCTGTTGGCATGGCAGCAGTCAAAGGAGTGACAGCGAATGCACAACACCCTGGAACAGGTTTTTGGTTATCCACAGTTTCGCCCCGGACAAGAAACAGCGATCAGTGCGGTACTGGCCGGGCGTTCGGCAGCCGCGATTTTCCCCACCGGTTCCGGCAAGTCCCTCTGTTATCAATTGCCGGCGCTGATGCTGCCGAACCTGACGCTGGTGGTCTCGCCGCTGCTGGCGTTGATGCAGGATCAATTGGCATTTCTGCAACGCCACGGCATTTCGGCCGGCAGCATCGATTCGGCGCAGAGCCGCGAGGATGCCAATGACGTGATGGCCCGCGCCCGTTCGGGTGAATTGAAGATCCTGATGATCTCGGTGGAGCGTTTGAAGAACGAGCGCTTCCGCAATTTCTTGCAGCAGGTGCCGATCTCGTTGCTGGTGGTGGATGAGGCGCATTGCATCTCGGAGTGGGGACACAATTTCCGCCCCGACTACCTCAAGTTGCCGGACTATCAGCGTCAGTTCAACATCCCGCAGACCTTGCTGCTGACGGCCACGGCAACCCCGCAAGTCATCGCCGACATGCAGGCGAAATTCTCTATTGCCGCCGAGGATGTGGTGACGACCGGTTTCTATCGGCCCAACCTCAATCTGCTGGTGGAGCCGGTGCGTGGCCAGGACAAGCGTCGGCGGCTGGTGGAGTGGATGGCCGAACGGCCGGGTCAGCCGAGCATTGTCTACGTGACCTTGCAAAAAACCGCTGAACACATCGCCGAACATCTGGAGCGCAACGGCATTCAGGCCGAGGCCTATCACGCCGGTCTGCCCCACGATAAGCGCGAGGCCATCCAGAAGCGCTTCATGGCCGGGCAGTCCAATTGCATCGTTGCGACCATCGCCTTCGGCATGGGCATCGACAAGAGCGACATCCGCAATGTGGTGCACTTCGATCTGCCCAAATCCATCGAAAACTACAGCCAGGAAATCGGCCGTGCGGGGCGTGATGGAGAACCGTCGGACTGCCTCGTGCTGGCCAATCGTGACAGCCTCAACGTGCTGGAAAACTTTGTCTACGGTGACACGCCGGAGCGTGACGGCATTCGTTATGTGCTCGATGAGTTGAAGGCCTCGGCACCGGAAGGGCAATGGGAGTTTCTGCTTGGTCCGCTGGCGGATCAGAGCAACATACGCGCGTTACCGCTGAAGACCTTGCTGGTGCAACTGGAGCTGCGTGGTCTGATCGCGCCGCGCTATGCGTATTACGCCGAATACCGCTTCAAGTATTTGCTCGAACCCGAGGCATTGCTCGAGCGTTTCGAGGGTGAGCGCCGGGACTTCGTTGCGGCGATCATCCAGACGTCGAGCCGTGCGCGTACCTGGGCCACGGTCAGTTTCGAGGCGATGTACACGCAATATTCGGCTGAGCGCAATCGGGTGGTGAAGGCGCTGGATTACTTTCAGGAGAAGGGCTGGGTCGAGCTTGAGAGCAAGCAGATGACCGAGGTCTACAGCTTGCTGCACAGCGACTTTGACAGTGATGTGTTGAGTGGCGAGCTGCACGATTACTTCACTCGCCACGAACAGACCGAAGTCGCTCGGATTCACGCGATGCTTGACGTGTTCACCACTGAACGCTGCCTGGGTTATCGACTGGCGGAGTATTTCGGCGATCACGATGCCCCCGAGCGTTGTGGGCATTGCTCGGTGTGTCACGGACAGATTGCTCGTTTACCAGCACCTCCGGAACTACCGGCGCTTGTGGATAAAAACTTCGCAGCCCTGTGCGGTGAATTTATCCACAGGCATGAGCAGCACACGGGCAGTGTGCCGACAGCGGAGCGATTGACGCGGTTTCTGTGCGGCATCAGTGTGCCGCTGTTCACCAAGCTCAAGGCGCGGGCGATTTCCGGGTATGCGACGTTGGAGGAGTATCCGTATGCCGAGGTGCGTGGGTGGGCCCAGGAACACCTTTGAGGTTGCATCCATCCGCTGAATGTCGATCATCACGGTAATAAACTTCAAAAACCGTCGATGGCTGACTATGGTGAGACCAGTCTTTGGATCGCCAACAAGAGAACAACATGAGCCAGACATTCGATATTCAGCAGGCGGCGGTAATCGGTGCAGGCACCATGGGCCGGGGCATTGTCATGTGCCTGGCCAATGCCGGCGTGACGGTGCAATGGGTGGATAACAATCCACAGATGCTGGCGCAGGCGCTCGCGACCGTGGCCGATACGTACGCACACAACGTACGTCAGGGTCGTATTGATCAGGCCGAAGCCGATGCGCGTCTCGCCCGGATCAGCGCAGCGCCGGATTACGTGGCGATCCGTAATGTCGATCTGGTGATCGAGGCGGTGTACGAAAACCTTGAGCTCAAACAGAAAATCTTCCGTGAACTGGATGGCGTGCTCAAGCCTGAAGCGGTGTTGGCGAGCAACACCTCAGCGCTGGATATTGATGCGATCGCGGCGGCTACCCAGCGTCCCAAGCAAGTGCTGGGTCTGCATTTCTTCAGCCCGGCGCACATCATGAAACTGCTCGAAATCGTTCGTGGCGCGCGAACTTCGCCTGCGGTATTACAAGCGGCTTTGGCGCTTGGCAAGCGCATGGGCAAAGTCAGTGTGGTGTCGGGCAACTGCCACGGCTTTATCGGCAACCGCATGCTGCATCCGTATGTACTGGAGGCGCGCAAGATGCTGCTCGAAGGCGCTTATCCACAGCAGGTGGATGCGGCGTTGCAGGGGTTCGGTTTTGCGATGGGGCCGTTTCGCATGTACGACGTGGTCGGCATTGATCTGGAGTGGCGTGCGCGTGAGCTGGCTGGCAAGGGCCAGGATGCACCGGAGGTCCAAGTGGATAACCGCTTGTGCGAGATGGGCCGGTTTGGTCAGAAATCGGGCAATGGTTATTACCACTACGAGCCGGGCAGTCGTCAGGCAGAGCGTGATCCTGAAGTGGATGCACTGGTGTTGCAGATCAGCGCGGGGCTGGGTTTTCAGCGTCGTGAGATCGGCCCGGAAGAGATTCTTGAGCGTTGCCTCCTGGCGCTGGTTAACGAAGGCGCGAAGATTCTGCAGGAAGGCATCGCCGAGTCGGCCCATGACATTGATCTGGTGTATCTGAACGGTTATGGCTTCCCGGCGGACAAGGGTGGACCGATGGCGTGGGCGGATCAGCAGGGGCTGGCGGATATTCATCAGCGTTTGCTGGCGCTGGAGACGCGGCAGGGTGATCACTGGACGCCGGCGCGGTTGATTGCTGAGTTGGCGGCGCAAGGCAAGGGGTTTGCTGACCGTTGAATGAAGTGGCGCCTGTATCAGCGCCTTCGCGGGCAAGCCCGCTCCCACAGGTAAAGTGGTCGTTCTCACGGTCAGCGTTAGAACGATCAATACGAGAACTACGCATGAACCAACGCACTGACTATCCGCACTTCCAGCCCATCACCACACGCTGGCACGACAACGACGCGTACGGCCACGTTAACAACGTCACTTATTACAGTTTCTTCGACACCGCCGTGAACACCTACCTGATTCAGGTTGGCGGGCTGGATATTCATGATGGCGAGGTGGTCGGTTTTGTGGTCAGTTCGGCGTGCGATTACTTTGCCTCGATCGCTTTTCCGGATCTGATCGAGATCGGCCTACGGGTCGGCAAGCTGGGCAATAGTTCGGTGCAATACGAACTGGCGGTGTTCAAGGTTGGCGAAAGCGAGGCTTGTGCGGCCGGGCGTTTCGTCCATGTGTTTGTTGATCGTGCGAGCAATCAACCGGTGCCGATTCCTGCCGGGTTACGCGCAGCGCTGGAACGGTTGGTGGTGTGAAAAAGGCAAAAAAAATCGCAGCCCGAGGGCTGCGATTTTTGTTCAAGCATTCGCCTTAACGGTGGCGATAGTACTTGTGATGCTTGCGATGGCCATAGGCATGGCCGCGACCACGGTGGTCGTCGCGATAATAGCGACGGTCGTCACGGCCGCGATCATAGCGACGATCGTCGTCATCGCTCTTGTTGCCCATGTAGTTGCCCAGCGCGCCACCGGCACCGCCACCTGCTGCGGAGCCGATCAGGCTGCCGGTGGTGCCGCCCATGCTGCGGCCGACTACGTTACCGCCGGCCGCGCCCAACGCACCGCCAATGGCGGCTTCGCCACGGCTGCGTTTGTCTGCGCCGACCGCACTACCACCCGCGCCGCCCAGGGCTGCGCCGATGGTGGAACCTGTATTGCCGCCTAAAGACTGACCGACGACCGAGCCAAGAACCCCGCCCAATGCGCCGCCCACACCTGCTTCGGTGGTGCCTCCGGCAGAAGCGAAGCCACTGACCAGGCCAAGGGACAACAAGAGAATCGAGGAGAACTTCATAGATGAGCCTCAAAGGGATGACGGCGCCGATCCTGAGGCTGTGGAACAAGGCTGACAATCAAAATCCGACGAATAACACGACTTGTATACAATTGTGCAAGTTACTGTTTTTTATGCGGAACTTAACCGATTTTCGCCGGTCTTTAGCTACTTCGGACAGGCCACTTTTGTGAAAAAGCGGCCTTTTTTGTGGGCGATGGAAACGCAAAAACAAGAGCTGATCGTAACCACGCTCTGCGTGGTTATGCATCCTTGGACGCTCAGCGTCTGCTATTGGGGCGCGGAGCGTCCCGGTCTGCGTTCCCACGCGGAGCGTGGGAACGATCAACAAACAGGAGTCCTTCGGCCTCCAGCGGGAGCAAGCTCCCTCGCCACAGTGGTCCGTGTGTGTCAGGCCGACTTGGCCATGATCAACCCAGTCTCACTCGCCGCTTCCA
Organism: Pseudomonas sp. FW305-7; assembly: GCF_058786735.1. Classification (NCBI taxonomy): domain Bacteria; kingdom Pseudomonadati; phylum Pseudomonadota; class Gammaproteobacteria; order Pseudomonadales; family Pseudomonadaceae; genus Pseudomonas; species Pseudomonas sp. FW305-7. The sequence continues at coordinate 124,318 of NZ_JBYSZA010000010.1, read as the reverse complement.
AGCGGATCGCAATGAACTTCGACGTCGGTGTATGGCTGCCATCCCCGGTGCTTTCCAGCGGCACCAGCGGGTTCACTTCCGGGTAGTACGCAGCGGCCTGCCCTGCAGGGATATCAAACGCCAACAACGTGAAACCCTTCACCCGACGCTCACGACCATCATCCCAGATCGACACGATGTCAGCCTTCTGCCCCGGCCGGAAGCCCAGGCGAATGATGTCGGCCTCGTTGGCGAACAGCACGTCGCGCTGGCCTTTGACCCCGCGATAACGATCGTCGAGGCCATAAATCGTGGTGTTGTACTGATCGTGGGAGCGCATCGATTGCAGGATCAGATCCGGCAACTGTCCGGTGGCGCGGGTGCGTTCGTGGACCAGATCTTTCGGCAGCAGGTTCGCACGGAAATTGGCGCGGCCTGACGGCGTATTCCACTTGCGTGCGCCGGCGCTGTTGCCGAGGTAGAAGCCGCCCGGGTTCTTGATCTTCTCGTTGAACTCCTTGAAGTTCGGGATGGTGTCGGCAATCAGTTCGCGGATACGCCCGTAATCGGCCACCAGCCAGTTCCAGTCCACCGGTTTGCTGCCCAGGGTAGCGGCGGCGATGCCGGCGATGATCGACGGTTCCGAGCGCATCTGGTTCGACAGTGGCTGCAACTGACCGTTGGAGGCGTGGACCATGCTGAACGAGTCTTCCACGGTGACCGCTTGCGGGCCTTCGGTCTGGATGTCGATGTCGGTACGCCCGAGGCACGGCAGGATCAGCGCGTCTTTGCCGTGAGCCAGGTGGCTGCGGTTGAGTTTGGTGCTGATCTGCACGGTCAGGTCGCAATTGCTCAGTGCCGCGAACGTGCGTGGGCTGTCCGGCGTGGCTTGGGCGAAGTTGCCGCCCAGACCGATAAAGACTTTGGCGCGGCCCTCGGCCATCGCATGGATCGCCTCGACCACGTTGTGGCCGTTGTGACGCGGCACCTTGAACTGGAAGCGCCGTTCCAGCGAATCAAGGAACGCCACGGGCGGACGCTCGTTGATGCCCATCGTGCGGTCGCCCTGCACGTTACTGTGGCCGCGCACCGGGCACAGGCCCGCGCCTGGCTTGCCGATGTTGCCGCGCAGCAGCATCAGGTTGGCGATTTCCTGAATGGTCGGCACCGAATGGCGGTGCTGGGTGATGCCCATCGCCCAGCACATGATCACGTTTTTGCCTTTGGCGTACATGCGTGCGGCTTGTTCGATCTCCACGAGGGTCAGGCCGGACTGCGTGACGATCTGCTCCCACGGCGTATCGTCGACGACGCCGAGGTACTCCAGCACATTGGCGCTGTGGGCGTTGAGGAAGTCATGGTCGAACACCGCCGGGGTGCCGGCCTTCTGCGCATCACGCTCCCACTGCAGGAGGAATTTGGCCATGCCGCGCAGCACGGCCATGTCGCCGCCCAGTGCCGGGCGGAAGTAGGCGGTGTTGGTCGGCTTGTCGCCGTTGGTGAGCATTTCGATCGGGTGTTGCGGGTGCTGGAAACGTTCCAGGCCGCGCTCTTTCAGTGGGTTGACGCACACCACCTGAGCGCCACGTTTCACTGCTTCGCGCAGCGGTTCGAGCATCCGCGGGTGGTTAGTGCCGGGGTTCTGGCCCCAGACGAAAATCGCGTCAGCGTGTTCGAAGTCGTCGAAGGTCACGGTGCCTTTGCCGACGCCGACACTTTGCGCCAGTGCAACACCGCTGGCCTCGTGGCACATGTTCGAGCAGTCAGGGAAGTTGTTGGTGCCGTAGGCGCGCACGAACAGTTGATAGAGGTACGCCGCTTCGTTGCTGGCGCGGCCCGAGGTGTAGAACTCGGCCTGATCCGGGCTCGACAAGCCTTGCAGGTGTTTGCCGATCAGCGCGTAGGCGTCGTCCCAAGCGATCGGCTTATAGCGATCAGTCTCGGCGTCGTAAACCATCGGCTCGGTCAGGCGACCCTGATACTCCAGCCAGTAATCGCTCTGTTCCAGCAGCGAAGTGACGCTGTGCTTGGCGAAGAATTTGGCATCGACGCGGCGCTTGGTCGCTTCCCAGTTCACCGCTTTGGCGCCGTTCTCGCAGAACTTGACCATACCGCTTTCCGGCGAATCGCCCCACGCGCAACCCGGGCAGTCGAAGCCGCCGTTCTGGTTGGTCTTGAGCATCATGCGCAGGTTTTTCAGCGCGTTGTCGCTGGTCAACCAGGCCTGAGCCACGCTGATCAGCGCGCCCCAGCCGCCAGCTGCGCCTTTGTAGGGCTTGTAGCGCGGGACAGGTTTCTGGTCGGCTTGATGATGTTGGCTCACGCTTGATTCTCCATCGCGGGGCTATACACCCGCGGCGCACTTTTCTGCGGCAGGTGGATGAGATTGAGGTTGTGTCGCCGGGCCCATTGCACGGCAAGGCCGGTCGGCGCGGACAGGCTGACCAGGGTCTGGATGCCGGCGCGCAAGACTTTCTGGATCAATTCGAGGCTGCAACGGCTGGTGACAATCGCCAGGCCGCCGTCTGTAGATATCTTCTGGCGGATCAGCCCGCCGATCAGTTTGTCGAGGGCGTTGTGCCGGCCAATGTCTTCTCGGCCCAGCAGCAATTCGCCGCTGGCGTCCATGAACACCGCTGCATGTACCGCGCCGCAATGCTGACCGAGCGGCTGGAAGGCGCCGATGCGCTGGCGCAAACCGTCAAGCCAGGCAATCGGTGGCAACGGCGCACCCGGCAATACCTTAAGGTCGGGCAGCGCCTGTTCCACGGCTTCGACGCCGCACAGGCCGCAACCGCTGGTGCCGGCCAGTTGCCGACGCTGGGTCTTGAGATTCCAGAAGGCGCGGTTGGCAATCGTCACTTGCGCGTATTGCGCTGAGCCTGCGCCGGTCAATTGCAGGTCATAAATGTCGCTGGCGTCCTCGATGATGCCGCTGCCGAGGCTGAAACCGACGATGAAGTCCTCAAGGTCGGTCGGCGTTACCAGCATCACGGCCTGACTGATGCCGTTGTAAGCGATCGCCAGCGCGACTTCCTCGGCCAGCGCGGTGCTGGCCGATTCCACAAGGGGTAAATCGCTGTAACTGTAGGTCTGGCTGGCGGCGGGCGCGGGCGTTTCGAGTGCTGGCGCCGCGCAGGCTGGGCGCTTGGCGTTCATGGCATCACCGACGGTTTGATCAACGTTAAGACTAGGCGCGGCAAGATGTCGCGTCTAATCGCTAATGTTGATCTACCGATAGATGCCGTCGATCAAGAATCGCCTGGCGATTTTTGATACAGGGCGAAACAGGCCTCGGCCAGTGCTGAACGCGGCGCACCACGGCGCATGATCAGCCCCAATGGCGCAAGGGTTTGCGCGTTTTCGATGGGCTGCAGGCGCAGGTGATCGGTGAGTTTTTCCAGGCCGCCGTCCAGTGGCATGATCGCGCAGCAAAAGCCTCCATGCACGGCTTGTAACAATTGATGGACAGCATCGGTTTGCAGCAATGGCTGCGGGGTCAGACCCCGGCTGTGGAAGTTGTGGTCGATGGACTGGCGAAAGTGCATGCCACTGGTGAGCATGCCCAGCGGCAGTTCGATCAGCGATTCCCAGCTCAACGGCGCCTCGCCGAAGGTGAAAGAGCGCTGATCGTAGAGCAGACCCATGCGCGTTTCGCTGAAGGCCAATGATTCGAAGCGCTCGTTGTCGAGACGATCGAGATAGGAAACGCCCAAGTCGATGCGGTTGTTCGCCAGGTGTTCAAGGATCTGCTCGGAGCTCAACGCCGACATTTCAAAGCGCAGGTTCGGATGCGCGGCATACAGGCGTTGCATCAGCGGTAACGGATCGAAACTCGACAGCGGCACCACCCCAAGCCGCAGTGTGCCGATGAGGTTGCCGCGACACGCCGCCGCCTCGGCGTGCAACCCGTCATAAGCCGCCATCACCGACCGCGCCCACGCCAGCACGCGCTCACCAGGTGCGGTGAAGCCTTCGAAACGCTGGCCACGGTTGACCAGTGGCAGGTCGAGTTCTTCTTCGAGGCTGCGCAAGCGCATCGATAACGTTGGCTGGGTGATGTGACACCGCGCGGCGGCCTGGCCAAAGTGGCGGGTTTCGTCGAGGGCGATGAGGAATTTCAGCTGCTTGATGTCCATCTTCGCTCCGGAGGGTGTTGGCGGGGTAGGCGATTCTACCGCTTGGGGGTGGCAGGGTCATTGGTCGGCTTGGAACCGGGTTTGTCTGGCGTGGTCTAGGCTTGGACGTCTGGAACCCAAATCAAGGAGTGTGCGCTATGAGTCTTTTGAGTTTTGTGAAAGAAGCCGGTGAAAAGCTGATCGATCTGCTGACCCCGGGCAATGCCAATGCCAGCGAGCAGTTGAAGGAACACATCAGCAAGGTCGGACTGGGCAATCCGAATGTTCAGGCGACAGTGGACGGCGACAAGGTGACGGTCACCGGTGAGGTGGCGAGCCAGGAAGAGAAAGAGAAGATTCTGCTGGCGGTGGGCAACATTGCCGGGGTTGGCAGTGTTGATGACCAGATCACCGTGAGCGGGCCGGTTGTGACTGCCGCACAGTTTGTTGTGGTCAAATCGGGCGATACCCTCAGCGCGATTTCGCTGCGTGTGTACGGTGATGCCAACAAGTACCAAAAGATTTTCGATGCCAACAAGCCAATGCTCAAGGATGTGAACAAGATCTATCCGGGGCAGACGCTGCGTATTCCTGAGTAACCCGCAAGATCCTGTGGCGAGGGGATTTATCCCCGATGGGCTACGTCGCGGCCCCTGCTTTTTTTCGACTGCTGTGCAGCCGATCGGGGATTAATCCCCTCGCCACAATGGATTTTCATAGGTTGCAGATGAGGTCGCGGTAATCCTCGACCGCGGAAAATTCGGCCGTGTCTTTCGGGCCTTTGCGGCTGTCCGGCTCTTTGACCGCGAGCAAATGCGCCACACCGAAATCCCGCGCACTGCGCAAGATCGGCAGAGTGTCGTCGATAAACAGGCTGCGTGCCGGATCAAAGCGGATATCCGCTTGCAGTGCATCCCAGAACTGCGGGTTCTCCTTCGGAAAGCCGTAATCGTGAGAGCTGATCAAACGCTCGAAATAGGGCGCCAGTTCAATCCGCTCCAGCTTCAACGACAACGAATCACGGTGCGCGTTGGTGATCATGATCACCCGTTTGCCAGCCCGTTTGAGTGCCTCCAGAAACGTATCCGCATCCGGGCGCAAGGCGATCAGGTGCGCGGTTTCCTGCTTCAGTTCGCGCACCGAAAGCTTCAACTCCGTGCTCCAGAAGTCCAGGCAGTACCACTGCAATTGCCCGGCATGGCGCTCGAACAGCGGCTGCAACTCCATTTCCGCCATTGCCCGGCTTACCCCGTGCAGCTCGGCGTAGCGCTGGGGCAGGTGTTCCAGCCAGAAATGGTTGTCGAAGTGCAGATCCAGCAGCGTGCCGTCCATGTCCAGCAGAACGGTATCGATGTCGGACCAGGGTAATGAAGGCATGGCAACGTCTCGAGCGGTAGAAAGATATCCGACATAAACAATCGGGAAAGCCGCGTTATAGTAGCGCGTTCACGCCAAGGAGCTTTGCATGCGCCAGAAACCCACCGTACTCGCCCGCGAGATCGTCGCCACCAGTCGCCTGTTTTGCGTCGAAGAACTGAAGCTGCGTTTTTCCAATGGCGTCGAGCGCACCTACGAGCGTCTGGTCGGTAAAGGTGCGGGCTACGGCGCGGTGATGATCGTGGCGATGCTCGATGCCGAGCATGCAGTGTTGGTCGAGGAGTATTGCGGCGGCACTGACGAATACGAATTGTCCTTGCCCAAAGGCCTGATCGAGCCGGGTGAGGATGTGCTGGCGGCGGCCGAGCGTGAGCTCAAGGAAGAAGCCGGTTTCGGCGCGCGGCAACTGGAGCATCTGACCGAGCTGTCGTTGTCACCCGGCTACATGAGCCAGAAGATTCAAGTGGTACTGGCCACTGATCTTTATGAGGAACGTCTGGAGGGCGACGAGCCCGAGCCGATGCGCGTCGACAAGGTCAGTCTGCGCGAGTTGTCGGCGCTGGCGCAGAATCCGCAGTTTTCCGAAGGTCGCGCATTGGCGGCCCTTTATTTGACCCGTGATCTGCTGAGTCAGCGCGGCGTTTTCAGTTATGAGTGAGCACTTGATGAATTTCCCCAACCCGTTGATGGCCCCGGTAGTTGAGCTGGCATTGCGCGCGGGCGAAGCGATTTTGCCGTTCTGGCGCTCAGGCGTTGAAGTCACGGCCAAGTCCGATGACTCGCCGGTGACCGCCGCCGATCTGGCGGCGCACCACCTGATCGTCGCCGGACTGACAGCGCTCGATCCGAGCATTCCGATCCTGTCCGAAGAGGACGCCAATATCCCGCAAGGCGTGCGGGCCGGTTGGCAGCGCTGGTGGCTGGTGGATCCGCTGGATGGCACCAAGGAGTTCATCAGCGGCAGCGAAGAATTCACCGTCAATATCGCGCTGATCGAACACGGTCGGGTGGTGTTTGGCGTGGTGTCGATGCCGACTAATGGTCGCTTCTATGTCGGTGGTAGCGGGCTCGGTGCCTGGCGTTGCGATAAGGGTGGCACGCCGGTTTCGATTCAAGTGCGTGACGTGCCTGGGCCAGGTGAAGCGTTCACTGTGGTCGCCAGCCGTCGACATTCCAGTCCCGAGCAGGAACGCCTGCTGGCCGGATTGAGTGCGAATCTGGGTGAGCTGCAATTGGCGAATATCGGCAGTTCGTTGAAGTTTTGTCTGGTGGCTGAGGGCGCGGCGGATTGCTATCCGCGACTGGCGCCGACTTCGCAGTGGGACACGGCGGCGGCGCAGGGTGTGCTGGAAGGCGCGGGCGGTGAAGTGTTGGATTTGCGCGGTAATGCGTTCTGTTATCCGGCGCGGGAATCACTGCGCAACGAGTTCTTTCTGGCGCTGCCGGCGAAGGCTGCGTGGCGGGCGAGATTGTTGGAGTTGGCCCGGGGGTAAGTGGCCTGATCCTGACGCCAGACCCTCACCCCAGCCCTCTCCCGGAGGGAGAGGGGGCCGATTGGGGGATATTGGAGGGATACACCGACTTGAGCGAGCTGTGCTGAATCCATAACCGCCGCCGATCTTTCAGGTCGATGTCTGCCGCAAGACCCTTCGGTCAGTCCCCTCTCCCCCCGGGAGAGGGGCTCTTGGGCTTTACCGATGCAGGACGTACTGCCCGCTGAACCTCACCGCATCCTCATCACTGCGCGCATTAACAATCCGCGTATTCAGTGTCAGCCGCGCCCGCCCATATCGCCGATACATCGCCAGAAACTTCTGCCACATCGCTGCATCCGGCGCCGGGCAAATCGCCGTGGCATCCCCCGTCACCGGCAGCGGATAGCTGATCTGCCCCTCCTGAATGACGATGTGCCCGTCCTCGATCCCTTCTTCCTTCAAGCGCAAATGCAACCAGCCCCAACCGGCCAGCACCGCGCCGCAATAGAGGCTGCCGCCGAACATGGTGCTCTTGTGATTGACGTTGGGATCCAGCGGCAGGTGCAGACTCAACTGCTGCTCACGCCAGTCGAGCACTTTCAGGCCCATGTCCCGGGTCAACGGGATGTCGTGATGGAGAACGGACTCCAGATATTGTCTGTGATCGGTCATTCGTTCTCTTCCCCATGGCTGCTGTCGCCGAAGTTGAGACCATGCTTGCGCAGTTTGTCGTGCAAGGTCTTGCGCGGAATGCCCAGGGCTTCGGCGAGGCTGCGCACGGAGCTGTGCGAGCGCGCCAGTTCGGCGGCAATCAACGACTTCTCGAAGTTTTCCACTTGCTCGCTGAGCCCGCCGCCGATGACTTCCACGGTAGCAACGCCGTCGGATCCACTGTTGTCCAGCGCCAGTTCCAGGCCGAGGGCGAAACGCTCGGCGGCGTTTTGCAATTCGCGGACGTTGCCCGGCCAGGTGTGGCGCAGGAGCAAAGCGCGTTGTGCCGGTTGCAATTCGTGGGGCGGCAAACCGTGACGGGCGCTGGCTTCATCGGCGTAATGCTGGAACAGCACCAGCGCATCTTCGCCACGCTCGCGCAAGGGTGGAATGCGCAGCGGTGCGACATTGAGGCGGTAATACAAGTCGGCGCGGAAACGGCCCTGATCGGCTGCTTGACGCAAATCTTCCTTGGTCGCGGCGATCACGCGGATGTCCAGCGGGATCAGTTGATTGCCGCCCAGGCGTTCGACGACGCGCTCCTGAAGCATGCGCAGCAACTTCACTTGCACGTCCATGCTCATGCTTTCGATTTCATCAAGGAATAGCGTGCCGCCATTGGCGAATTCAAACTTGCCGATCCGGCGTTTTTGCGCACCGGTGAATGCGCCCGGCTCATGCCCGAACAGCTCGCTTTCCACCACCGATTCGGCCAGCGCGCCGGCGTTGATCGCCACGAACGGACCGTTACGGCGGCTCGACAAATCATGCAGTGCGCGGGCGACCACTTCTTTGCCGGCGCCGGTTTCGCCAAGGATCAGCACGTCAGCCTTGGTCGCTGCCAGTGCGCCGATCTGCTCGCGCAAGCGCAGCATCGGCGTCGAATGGCCGACCAATCGCGCGCTCAATTCGTTGCGATCACTGAGGGCCAGACGCAGGCTGCGGTTGTCCAGCACCAGGCGGCGCAGGGCCAAGGCGCGGCGCACGCTGTCGAGCAGGGCATCGCTGGCGAAGGGTTTTTCGAGGAAGTCGTAGGCACCAGCGCGCATCGCCTGCACGGCCAGCGGCACATCGCCGTGGCCGGTGATCAGCAGCACTGGCAGTTCAGGGTCCTGAGCGTGCAATTCGCTCAACAATTCCAGACCGTCCATGCCCGGCATGCGAATGTCACTGACCACCACGCCGGGCCAGTCACGCTCCAGTTGCGCGGCGAGGCCTCTGGCTTCGGACAACTGAAGAATTTTCAGGCCGGCCAGATCCAGGGTCTGGCCGAGGGCCTGACGCAGGTGCGGATCGTCGTCGATCAACACTACCTGAATGCGATTGTCGATGGTCATGCACTTCGATCCTCGGACGGTTGCAGGCTGACCCCGGGCGCACCGGCGCGCAGCCGCAGGGTAATCAAGGCGCCGCCCTGTTTGTGGTTGGCGAACGACAGTTCACCACCGAAGGCGCGCATCAGCGTTTCACAAATGGCCAGCCCTAGACCAAGGCCCTGCGTGCGGGTCTTGGTGGTGTAGAAAGGTTCGCTGGCGCGGCCAAGAGCTTCCATGCAGAACCCCGGGCCATTGTCGCGAATGTACAGATTGACGCCCTCGGCGGTGGATTCGGCACTCAGCCACAATTTACGCGGCGGGCCTTTTTCGGTGAGGGCGTCGAGGGCGTTGGCCAGCAGGTTGCCGAGCACCTGGCGCAAACGGGTTTCGCCGGCCTCGACCCACAGGGTGGCGGCGGGCAGATCACGGATCAGTTCGACCTCCATGCTGCGGCGACGTTTCGCCAGCAGTGCCAGCGCATCGTCCAGCGCCGGTTGCAGGGCGACGCTTTCCGGGGCGTGGCGATCGCGGCGGGCGAAGGCGCGCAGATGCGCAATGATCGAGGCCATGCGCCCGGTCAGTTCGCTGATCAGCTTGAGGTTGCCGCGCGCGTCATCAGTGCGCTGATGATCGAGCAGCACTTCGGCGTTTTCCGCATAGCTGCGGATCGCTGCCAGTGGCTGATTGAGTTCGTGGCTGATACTCGCCGACATCGTGCCCAGTGCCGAGAGTTTGCCGGCCTGCACCAGATCATCCTGGGCGCGTACCAGTTCCTGTTGGGCTTGTTCACGCTCCAGCACTTCCTGTTTCAAGCGGCGGTTGAGGCCTTCGAGGTCGCTGGTGCGTTCGGCGACCCGACCTTCCAGCTCCCGTCGCGCCTTGGCTTCGAAGGCGATGCGTTCCAGATAGTGACGGCGGCGCTGCATCATCAGACCGAGCAACAGCATCACCACCAACAGCGTGGCGCCGCCGATGGCTACGACGGTGCGCACCGGCCGGTCGATCAGCGTGCGCGGGGCAAGGATGCTGACGCTCCAGCCGGTTTCGGCGATGTCGTGGGTCTGGGTGAGCCAGGCATCGGGGCTGAGATTGAGTGGGCGTGGTTCGCGGGTCGGGTAAGGCTGGATCGCAGTGATCGCCGCTCGCTCGGCGTCACTCAAGACACGCGTCGAGCGGAAGCGCCATTCCGGACGCGAGGTGAGGATGACCACGCCGTTATGGTCGGTCACCAGCAGTTGTTCCGGGGTTTTGCCCCAGAGGCTTTCGGTGTGGTCGAGATCGACCTTGATCACCAGCACGCCAATGATCTTTTCGCCATTGCGCACGGCGGCGGCGAAGAAATAACCACGCTTGGCAGACGTTGTGCCAAGACCGAAGAATCGTCCGAGGCGTCCGGCCATGGCTTCGCTGAAATACGGCCGGAACGAGAAATTGCGGCCGACGAAACTGTCGTGTTTGTCCCAGTTCGACGCCGCCAGCGTTTGGCCGTTGGTGTCCATCAGGTACATCACTTCAGCGCCGGTCTGCGCACTGATGTTTTTCAGCAGGCGATTGGCATTGCCTTGGGTGACACCATCGTCCGGTGCCCCCAGCACCGCGCGCAGGGCTGGCAGGTCGCCGAGGATTTGCGGCAGTACTTCATAGCGGTGCAGGGTGCCCAGCAGGTTGGCGACATACAGGTCGAGCGTCTGGCGGTTCTGACCGGCCAGTTCGCTGCGGTAATAGCGCTCGGCCAGATGTTCCAGCGGCCACAGCAGTGGCGCCAGACACAGGGCCAGCAGGGCGAGGCTGCGCCAGCGAGGTCTGCGGGGGAGAGATGGTTTCATGAGCGTGCGCCTGTGGGGACAGGCGCATTATGCCCTTGCTCCCTACGAACTGCCTGCGCGTCGATCATGCTGCGTTAAAAACAGGCTCGTAATGCTCGTTTAGGCCCCTGAACTCCGCTTACTCGCCTGTTTTTGCCTTGCCAGATCGTCGCTCGGCTGGTTTTCGCAGGGGCCCGATGGCTCAGGCGAAGACTTCAGCGTCCTTGAGCAGGGCTGCTGCCTGATCCTTGGCCGACAGCGTCGGCGCTTCGTTCAACTGCCAGTCGATACCCAGAGCAGGGTCGTCCCAGCGAATACTGCGCTCGGACGAAGGGTCGTAGTAGTTGGTGGTCTTGTAGAGGAATTCAGCGAACTCGCTCAATACCACAAAACCATGGGCAAAACCTTCCGGGATCCACAGCTGACGATGGTTGTCAGCCGACAGGCGCACTGCTACCCACTTACCGAAGTGCGGCGAGCTGCGGCGGATGTCCACGGCCACATCCAACACTTCACCGGCGGTCACGCGGACCAGTTTGCCTTGGGTGTTTTCAAGCTGGTAATGCAGACCACGCAACACACCTTTTTGCGAACGCGAATGGTTGTCCTGGACGAACTGTGTATCCAGACCGGTCGCTTGCTGGAACCCCTTGGCGTTGAAACTCTCGTAGAAGAAACCGCGCTCGTCACCAAACACCTTGGGTTCGATGATCAGAACACCGGGCAGATCGGTGGTGATTACATTCATGAGGATTGTCCAGTGTTAGGTGTGGATTGCTGACATTCTTGCGCAAAGTATTGGTTAGTGCGAGTGAGAACCGCGACGGGATACTCATTCGACTTCACCCCAATACCAACGTTGTTCTTCATAGGTCTGGCCTTCTTGATATTCAACATGGTAGCGCAGGCCTCTCTCTGCCACGTCCTGCGGCAAGACGAGTCTCCACTCTTTACCAGCCTTTTAGCGGTTTTGATGTATCTGTCACATGGAAACCATGTCAGGGCAGGCAGAGGGGGTCGTCGTTCGACAATCGATAGCCTGTTCCGTTCGGGACATACGCAGGTGAAGCGCTGCGGGACATTTCGGTAATGGTTTCTAGTCGATAATGGTTTCTGGCTGATGACATTCAAGCGTCTCAGGTTGAACAGTGAAGCCTTCAAACACAATCTGAAAATGTTGTGGGAAAAGTTACCCGGAGTGCTCTCGGTGCAGCGTTGCGCCCTTGATTAGATCGATAGTCGGTACAAGGGGTTGCGTCTCGCCGGAAGCAATGGCGATATAGGCGCCTAATAAAATTTCAGGGGTCGTTTCATGCCGCTCGCCACGTTGATTCATCGCGCCAGTTTGCCCAGTCCGCAAATTTGTGAAGAGCAGGCGCTGCAATGGCTGGCGGAGCATTACGGGCTCAGTGGCACGTTGCAGGCCCTTGGCAGTCAGCAGGATCTGAATTTTCGTGTCGACAGTGCGCGCGGGCGCTTTGTGCTGAAGATCTGCCGTGGCGATTACGCCCTCGTTGAGTTGCAGGCCCAGCACGCCGGGCTGAAATATCTTGCCGAACATTCTAACGTCAATGTGCCACGGGTGATTGCGGCCAATAACGGCGAGGACCTGCTGTCACTGGAGGTCGGTGGCGAAACGGTGCATGTGCGGCTGCTGGATTACATCGAAGGCCAGTCGCTGACCCACCTCGATCATTTGGGCAATACCGTGGTGGCCGGGTTTGGCCGGCTCTGTGGCGAGATGGATCTGGCGCTGGCCGGGTTTGACCATCCGGGCCTTGAGCGCACGTTGCAGTGGGACGCACGCCATGCCAGTGCATTGATCAGCCATTTGCTGCCGGTGATCAAGGATGAACGGCAACGCGCGCTGATTGCCGATGCCGCCCAGCAGGCCGAAAGCCGCTTGCGACCCTTGCTCGACAAACTGCCGGTGCAGGCCATCCACATGGACATCACCGATGACAACGTGGTCTGGCAGCGCGACGCCCAGCGTCACTGGCAATTGCAGGGCGTCATCGATTTCGGCGATCTGATACGCACGTGGCGGATCACCGATCTGTCAGTGACTTGCGCGGCATTGCTGCATCACGCCGGCGGTGATCCTTGGGTGATTTTGCCGGCGGTGCAGGCTTATCACTCGGTCAATCCGCTGCAACGCGAAGAACTGCAAGCGCTGTGGCCATTGATCGTCGCGCGTGCGGCGGTGTTGGTGCTCAGTGGCGAGCAGCAGGTCAGCATTGACCCGGGCAACGCCTATAGCCGCGACAATCTCACACACGAATGGGAAATCTTCCGCGTCGCGACATCGGTGCCGCTGGCGCTGATGGAGGCGGCGATCCTGACGGCGGTGGGGCAGAGCTTGCCGGCGATCAACGGCGAAGGTTTTGCACCGTTACTCCCGAGTCTGGTCGGGCGCGAGTTTGCGCTGATCGACCTTGGCGTGCTGAGCCCGCATTTCGAGGCCGGCAATTGGGAGCAGGCAGGCATCGATCAGCGCCTGCTGACGGAAGCGGCGGCGGCCCATGGCCTGGCGGCGAGCCGTTATGGTCAGTACCGTTTGTCGCGCACCCGGCCCGACAGCGCCGAGGAACCGGACACCTTCCCGCTGCACGTTGAATTGCGCGTACCCGATGGCACAGCGGTCGAAGCGCCGTTTGCCGGTGTGTTGCATCAAACGGCGGACGGCGTGCTGCAACTCGATGGCCCGCAACTCAGTGTGCGGCTGTGGGGCGTGACGCCTTCACTGCACAGCGGCGCGGCACTGGTCAAAGGTCAGGTGCTGGGCGCGGTCAGCGGGCCGTTGATCGTGCAGTTGAGCCGAGGTGCGCAACTGAACGCGCCGCTGTTCTGCACGCCTTCCCATGCCCCGGCCTGGCAAGCACTGTGCCCATCGCCCGCCGCGTTGCTGGGACTGGCCTGCGATGCCGAACCGGAGCTGGACGCGAAAACCCTGCTTGAACGCCGCGATGCCAGTTTTGCCCGCACGCAGAAACACTACTACGTCGACCCGCCGCGCATCGAACGCGGCTGGCGCAATCACCTGATCGACATGCAGGGCCGCTCCTATCTCGACATGCTCAACAACGTCGCGGTGCTCGGTCACGGTCACCCGCGCATGGCTGCAGTCGCGGCACGCCAATGGTCGTTGCTCAACACCAACTCGCGCTTCAACTATGCGGCGGTCGCCGAGTTTTCCGAGCGCTTGCTGAAGCTTGCGCCGCAAGGCATGGACCGGGTGTTTCTGGTCAACAGCGGCAGCGAGGCCAATGACCTGGCGATCCGTCTGGCGTGGGCCTACAGCGGCGGGCGCGACATGATCAGTGTGCTGGAGGCCTATCACGGCTGGACAGTTGGCGCCGATGCGGTGTCGACGTCGATTGCCGACAACCCCAAAGCCCTCGAAAGCCGCCCGGACTGGGTACATCCGGTGACCGCACCGAATATCTATCGCGGGGAATTCCGTGGCCTCGATTCGGCGCCGGAATATGTGCGCAGCGTCGAGCATCATCTGGCGAAAATCGCCGAGCAGAAACGCCAACTGGCTGGGTTTATCTGCGAACCGGTGTACGGCAATGCCGGTGGTATCTCGTTGCCGCCGGGTTACCTGCAAGCGGTGTATGCGAAGGTCCGCGCGCTGGGCGGCGTTTGTATTGCCGATGAAGTGCAGGTCGGCTACGGGCGCATGGGCCATTTCTTCTGGGGTTTCGAAGAGCAAGGCGTGGTCCCGGACATCATCACCATGGCCAAAGGCATGGGTAACGGCCAGCCCCTGGGCGCGGTCATCACTCGCAGGGATATCGCCGAGGCACTGGAGGCCGAGGGTTACTTCTTCTCGTCGGCGGGCGGCAGTCCGGTGAGTTGCCAGATCGGCATGGCGGTGCTGGATGTCATGGAAGAAGAAAAACTCTGGGAAAACGCGCAGGTGGTCGGTGGCCATTTCAAGGCACGGCTCGAGGCGCTGATCGATAAACATCCGCTGGTGGGGGCGGTGCACGGCTCAGGGTTCTATCTCGGGCTTGAGTTGATCCGCAATCGCCAGACGCTGGAGCCGGCGACCGAGGAGACGGCGTTGCTGTGCGATCGCCTGCGCGAGCTGGGTATCTTCATGCAGCCGACCGGTGATGACCTGAACATTCTCAAGATCAAACCGCCGATGGTGACGTCGCGCCAGAGTGTGGATTTCTTTGTCGACATGCTTGATCGCGTTCTAACCGAGGGTCTGTAAACCCTGCAAATCCCTGTGGGAGCGAGCCTGCTCGCGAATGCGGTATGTCAGTCACTGATTAGGTTGACTGACGCGCCGCCTACGCGAGCAGGCTCGCTCCCACATTTTTTTGGGTTGTTAGTTAGATTTATATCGGTATTTATTCGGATTATTTAGACGTAAGGCATTTTACACGCTTCTAAAGCCGATATTTATCGGCTATAAAGTCGCCATTGCTCCGGCATGGCGATGGCTGTCCGGTGCGCGCGTTTTTTCTTTTCGGTCGAATCCTCGGCCGTCAAAGCACTTGCCCGGAGATGATTCATGAGCCGTATCGTTACCGTCGCCGCCACTCAGATGGCCTGTTCCTGGGATCTGGAAGCCAACCTCGAAATCGCTGAAAGGCTGGTGCGTGAAGCTGCCGCCAAAGGCGCGCAGATCATCCTGATTCAGGAGCTGTTCGAGGCGCCGTACTTCTGCCAGAAGCCGAACCCGGACTATCTGCAACTGGCGACGACGGTGGAAGAAAACGTCGCGATCAAGCATTTCCAGAAAATCGCCAAAGAGCTGCAAGTGGTGCTGCCGATCAGCTTCTACGAACTGGCCGGGCGTGCGCGTTTCAACAGCATCGCAATCATCGATGCCGACGGCAGCAACCTCGGGATTTATCGTAAAAGCCACATCCCGGACGGCCCGGGCTATCACGAGAAGTACTACTTCAACCCAGGCGACACCGGTTTCAAGGTGTGGAACACCCGTTACGCGAAGATCGGCGTGGGCATCTGCTGGGATCAGTGGTTCCCGGAAGCAGCGCGGGCGATGGCGTTGCAAGGTGCGGAAATCCTGTTCTATCCAACAGCCATCGGCAGCGAGCCGCACGACAAGACCATCTCCTCACGCGATCACTGGCAGCGCGTGCAGCAGGGCCACGCCGGCGCCAACCTGATGCCGTTGATCGCCAGCAACCGCATCGGCAACGAAGAACAGGACGGCTACGACATCACGTTCTACGGCTCGTCGTTCATCGCCAACCAGTTCGGTGAAAAAGTGCAGGAGCTGAATAAAACCGAAGAAGGTATTCTTGTGCACACTTTCAACCTCGACGAGCTGGAACATATTCGCAGCGCGTGGGGTTCATTCCGTGACCGCCGGCCAAACCTGTACGGCGCGTTGAAAACCCTCGACGGTTCCCTGGAGTCCTGATCCCGATGACCACATTGAAAAGTACCCCACGTGCCGACGGCTTCTACATGCCGGCCGAGTGGGCTCCCCAAACTCAGACTTGGATGATCTGGCCCGAGCGCCCGGACAACTGGCGTCTTGGCGGCAAACCGGCGCAAGCCGCCCACGCGGCGGTGGCCAAGGCCATCGCCCGTTTCGAACCGGTGACCGTGGCCGTGTCCGCCGGCCAATACGAAAACGCCCGCGCTCGTCTCGACGTGCCGAATATCCGCGTGGTCGAGATGTCCAGCGATGACGCCTGGGTGCGCGACAGCGGCCCGACGTTCGTCATCAACAACAGCGGCGAAGTACGCGGTGTGAACTGGGATTTCAATGCCTGGGGCGGCTTCGATGGCGGTCTGTACTCGCCGTGGAATCGTGATTCGCAGGTCGGCGGCAAGATCCTCGAGATCGAGCGCAGCCCGCGTTATCGCACCGAAGGTTTTGTGCTCGAGGGCGGCTCGATTCACGTCGACGGCGAAGGCACGCTGATCACCACCGAAGAATGCCTGCTGAACCGCAATCGCAACCCGCACCTGGGCCGCGAAGAAATCGAAGCGGTGCTCAGCGCCAATCTGGCTGTGGATAAAATCATCTGGCTGCCGGACGGTTTGTTCAACGATGAAACCGACGGCCATGTGGATAACTTCTGCTGCTACGTGCGTCCGGGCGAAGTGTTGCTGGCATGGACCGATGATCCACAGGATCCGAACTACCCACGCTGCCAGGCCGCGATGAAAGTGCTGGAAAGCAGCACCGACGCCAAGGGTCGCCCATTCACGGTGCACAAGATGCCGATTCCGGGGCCGCTGTTCGCCACCGAAGAAGAGTGCGCTGGTGTTGATCCGGTGGACGGTACGCAGGAGCGTAATCCGTCCGTGCGCCTGGCCGGTTCTTACGTGAACTTCCTGATCGTCAACGGCGGCATCATCGCGCCGAGCTTCGACGATCCGATGGATGCACCGGCTCGGGAAATTTTGCAGAACCTGTTCCCGCAACACGAAGTGGTGATGGTGCCGGGTCGTGAACTGTTACTGGGTGGCGGCAACATTCACTGCCTTACCCAACAGCAGCCAGCACCGCACAAAGAGTGAGTTGAGTCGTAACAGCTTGAGTTGATTAACAAATCAACCGGGCAATGTTTAGCTCGCTATGCATCAACTGAGGCCCGCAGCCCGAAAGGACGGCGGGCTTCTTTGTATCCGCTTGTCGACAAATCGCAAACCTTGGCATAGCTCTTGTATCGGTCCAGGCGCACTAGGGAGGGGGAAAGAACTTCAACAGTTCTGTCATAAACCTTGGATAACGTAGCCGCTCACGAACGGGGAGAGAGCGCTGAAATGAACGCCGAAGTGAACGTAGTCAGCGAGCGGACGTTGCATCCCATGGCCGTAAACGGCGAATCGCTCCAGATTGTCGCGCACTTTTTGAAGTCCAATGGAACGCGTCAGATCAGGGAAGCTGATCCGCGCCGGATGATGATCGAGCGCTACCCCGCTGGCCTGTTCAGCGAGGCCGAACTGGAAGCGTTGTGGGCTGTGATGGAAGGATAAGAAAAACAACAGGGATTACTGAAAGCGCTGCCGGGATGGCGGCGCTTTTTTATGCACGACACATAACCCTTTGTAGGAGTGAACCTGCTCGCGATTGCTATCTGTCA
Organism: Pseudomonas sp. FW305-7; assembly: GCF_058786735.1. NCBI lineage: Bacteria > Pseudomonadati > Pseudomonadota > Gammaproteobacteria > Pseudomonadales > Pseudomonadaceae > Pseudomonas > Pseudomonas sp. FW305-7. Next base: position 106,452 of record NZ_JBYSZA010000010.1, on the reverse strand, counting down.
GCCGCCATAAATATCAACTGACACACCGCTATCGCGAGCAGGCTCACTCCTACAGGTATTGGGTTGAATCAGAAGGAATAGGTACCGGTCATCACGACGCTACGTGGCGCGCCCGGCATTATCTGCGCGGCGCTGGTTGCCGACGCGTAATACTCGCGATCGGTGATGTTGTTCAAAGCCGTGCGCAAATCCCAGTCCTTGAAGCGATAACCGACCAGCGCATCCCAGCGGCCATAACCCGGCAGCACCGTGGTATTGGCGTTATCGGCATAACGCTGGCCGACCAGCGTCAGGCCGGTTTCGCCATACCAGCCCATCTCCGGTTTCCAGGTCAGGAACAGGCTGCCGTTGTGCTTGGCGACGTTGTTGATGCGTTTGCCTTCGAGGCCGTTGTTGTCCTTTTCGATTTTCGCGTCCTGCATACCGACGCCACCGCGCATGTACCAGTTACCGACGATGTTGCCGGTGGCGGTCAGCTCGATCCCGCGTGAACGTTGCAGGCCGGACATCACCGTCAGGGTCGGATCATTCGGATCGGTGGTGCGGCGGTTGTAGAGTTCCAGGTCATAGATCGCCAGCGTCGTGCTCAAACGATCATCGAGCCAGTCACTCTTCACGCCGATTTCTTTCTGCTTGGTCAACTCGGGGCTGAGGTCGTTGGTGTTGCCGGCCGCACCGGGAGTGATGCCAATCAGGCCACCGCCCACCGGCGAAAAGGTCTTCGACCACGAGGCGTAGAACGAGTGATTCTGCAACGGCGTCCAGACCAGGCCCACACGCGGGCTGGTGCTGTGGCTGTCGCGGTCTTCGGAAGTGTTCTTGAGCTTGTTGGTCGATTCGATATCGAAGGTGTCGTAACGCAAACCGCCGAGCAATTGCCATTGATCGTTCAGGCGCAGTTGATCCTGCACGTACACCGCACGGCTTTCGACTTCGGTGTGGCTGTCGCTGAAGGTCTGCATGCTGCCGGTGTGGCGCAGGTCGCGATTGGGGTTGAACAGGTCCAGCGACGGCACGGCTTGCGCGCCAGGTGTCCTGCCGGTGGCGGCGTTGTACAACTTCGGATCGCGACGCTGGCTGCCGATTTCGATACCGGTCAGCAGGCGATGCTCAAGGCCGAAGGTATCGAAACCGCCTTCCAGTTCAAGGTTGTTAGTGACGTTGCGGGTGGTCAGATCCTGTTGCCAGTGCTGGCGCGTAACCTTGTTGGTCGCCGGGGTGTAACCGGTCAGGTAGGTGTTGTCGAAATCACTGTCGAGCTTGAACACGCCGAGGGTCTGGCGCAGTTGCCAGTTGTCGTTGATCTCGTAAGTGAGTTTCGAGCGCAGCGATTGCGCCTTGTCGTCGATGAAATCGTGATCGTTGCCATAGGTCGTGTCGCGGCCGACATCGGCTGGCCGCCCGTTTACGCCTGGAATGCCGCGATCCGGCGTGCGGTTGTAGCGGCTGTATTCGTACTGCACCAGCCAGTTCAGGTCGGGTGTCAGCTGCCAGCTCATCGACGGTGCGAACAGTTGGCGGTTGCCGCTGACGCCGTCGCGGAAACTGTTTTCGTCCATGTTGCCCATGTTCAGGCGCAGGCTGATGTTCTCGCTCGGATCGGTGCTGAGGTCGGCGTACAGGCTGCGCAAGTCTTCACTGCCGCCCTGGGCTTCGATGGTCGAGCGACGGCCAGCCACAGGCGCCTTGCTGACGCGGTTGACGATCCCGCCCTGACTGCCGCGACCGTACAACACGGCGGCCGGGCCTTTGAGCACTTCAACGCGTTCGATGTTGTGCAAGTCGCGTTTGTATTGGCTATCGTCGCGGATGCCGTCCAGATAGAAGTCGTTGCTGGCGTCGAAACCGCGGATGCGCAAGCTGTCGAAACGGGTGTCGGCGCTGCTGCTGACGTTGGGCATTCCGCTCAGGGCATCGCCGATGTCGTTAGTGCCGTAGTTGGCAACGTTCGACGTCTTGATCGAATCGATGGCCTGCGGCACGTAGCGCACCGGAGTCGAGGTGCGGGTTGCGGTGTTGCTGATTTTTACGCGCGGGTCATCGGCTTCCTCTTGCGCTTGAGCGCTGATGGCGGTGGCGGGCAATTCAGTCGCCGAGTAGGCAAAACCACTGGATAGAAAGGCAGAAAGCCCAAGGGTGGCGGGCGTAAGACGGAACGGGGCAGGCATTGAAAAGCGCATCCGAAAGGGTGGAAGAATTCGAGTGCGCGAATGGTAATGCTTTGCATTTACTTCCGTTAATTATTCCCTATAAGTTCCTTTGTCAGTTTGTTTCTATTTGTGTCGATGTCGATACAACTTGAACGATCGGACAATTCGTCCGATTCGCGAAACAGACTGAAAGCCAATCTGGCGTTTTTCCGCAACAAGTCGAGGGCTAGTCTGCCGGCATCGATTTTCCCCACTTTTCTGCCGGAGTTTTCTGATGGTCCTTCACTACATTTACGACCCGCTGTGCGGCTGGTGCTACGGCGCCAAACCATTGGTGCAGGCGGCGCAGGCAGTGCTGCCAGTGATCGCTCATGCCGGCGGGATGATGAGCGGCGCCAATCGCCAGCGTGTTTCGTCGCAGCTGCGCAACTACGTCATGCCCCATGATCGGCGGATTGCCGAATACACCGGACAACCCTTTGGCGAGGCCTATTTCGAAGGCTTATTGCGCGATGACACGGCTATTTTCGATTCGACGCCCCCGATCGCCGCCGTCATGGCAGCAGAGACCGTTGATGGTCGTGGTCTTGAGCTGCTCGGGCGTTTGCAGACGGCGCATTACCTGGAAGGTCGCCGGATTGCCGATGAATCCGTACTTCTCGAATTCGCCCGTCAGATGGGCTATGCCGGTGAAGCGTTTCTCGCGGCGTTCCAATCCGTGGATACCGAACAACATATAAAGGCCAGCCGCGCACTGCTGGCTCAGCTGGGCGGCCAGGGATTTCCGACGTTTGCGCTAGAGCGGGACGGCCAGTTCACGCTGGTCGATATCAGCCCTTGGTTAGGCAAGCCACAAGCCTTCGCTGCTTGGTTGGGACAGTCCGTTGAAGTGAATGGGGCGGGTGAATCGCCAGCGCTCTGTGGTCTTGATGGTTGTGCGTGATACGCCTTGATTCACTGGCTGGCGGCATTTCCCAGCAAGGAGTCAGCGCAAAATTTACGATTCTTAGACGATTTTTGCCTATTTAAAGACGATTCTTGAAATTGACACATAGTTCAGGGCGCGGCTACGATTCGGCCCAACGCCTGTGGCCAACCGCCATGACTCAAAATAAGGAGCAGGCCCGCCATGACATTGTCTTGGGCGGGTCTTTTTGTTTCGGGGTGAATAAAAGAGTGCAATAAGCGCCGTTTCAGCCGTTCGACACAGCGCGTTTCAACCCGTAATAAGGAAAACAAAATGTTGAACAAGCGAATCAGTCTGATCGCATTGGGGATGTTGAGCGCCACTTCGGCCATGGCTAACGACCAGGCCGAGTCCAAGGGTTTTCAAGAAGACAGCAGCCTGAAAGTGTTGCTGCGCAATGCCTACATCAATCGTGACTACAAAGACGGTAACAAGGACAAAGCCGAATGGGGCCAAGCGGCCATCGGTACGTTCTCGTCCGGCTTCACCCAAGGCACCATCGGTGTCGGTGTTGACGCTTTCGGTTTGTACGCGCTGCGTCTGGATGGCGGCAAGGGCCGCAGCGGCGCCGGTGGGATCGACTTCTTCAAGCAAGACAACAGCTATGAAGAAGGCCACAACGGTAGCGCGGCCAACGACCTGGCCAAGGCCGGCGCGGCGGTCAAATTCCGCTTCTCCAACACCGTGCTGACCTACGGTGACCAGATGCCGGCTCTGCCGGTGCTGAACTACGACAACTCCCGCCTGCTGCCGGAAAGCTACACCGGTACTTTGATCACTTCCAAAGAGATCAAAGGCCTGGAGCTGAACGCCGGTCGTTTCACCGCTGAATCGCGCAAGAGCGATGAAGGTCGTGACAGCGGTGGCCTGAAGTCGATCAACGTGTTGGGCGGTAGCTATCAGTTCACTGAGCGCTTCAAAGGTGCGCTGTACGCTTCCGACGTTGAAGACGTATTGAAGAAACAATACGTGAACGCCAACTACGTGTTGCCGTTCAACAAGGATCAGTCCCTGACCCTGGACTTCAACGGCTATCGCACCAAGCTCGACAGCTCGTACGTCCGCGAAAACACCGTGCCGGGCAAAAGCATCGTGACCGGTCAGGACAACAAGATCTGGAGCCTGGCAGCCACCTTCGCCACTGGCCCGCACTCGTTCACCGTGGCGCACCAGCGCTCCACCGGCGACAGCAACCTGGGCTACGCCTACGGCGGCTATCAGAAAGATCAACAGCGTGTTGGCGACGGTGGCAACACCATTTACCTGGCCAACTCCTACTGGTCCGACTTCAACGCTGAAGACGAACGCAGCTGGCAGCTCGGCTACGGCCTGGACTTCGGCGCATTCGGCGTTCCGGGTCTGAGCTACAACTTCGCTTACGTGCGTGGCGACAACATCACCACGTCCACCAGCGAAGGCGGCACCGAGCGCGAAATCTTCAACCAGTTCAAGTACGTCGTGCAAAGTGGCCCGGCCAAAGACCTGAGCGTGAAACTGCGCAGCTCGATCCTGCGTGTTTCGCAGAAGTCCAGCGAGTACAACGTCGGCGGCAACGAGTTGCGAGTATTCGTGGATTACCCGATCAACATCTTCTGATGCGCGATCAGGTCTAATCGATGTGAGAAAAACCCCGACTGGCTCGGGGTTTTTTTTCGACGGTTTTTTGATGAAAACCAGAAAAAACCCGAGTTTTTGTCATGTAAAAGTTGTTTTTCAGACGCTGCAAACGCCGTTTCAAACAGGGCTTTAAATGCCTGAAATTCTTTCTCATGGACGCAAATTCTCCACCTAATAGATTAGGCCGCTCAACGCAGCGGAGAATTTGGTAATGATCGTTTTGAACAGAGAAGTGGGCGAATCGCTACGGCGCGACAAATATGTCAACGTCCAGGGTGGTGACTTCAATCTCTACGGTCATTTTGCCGACTTCGTCAGACTGACCAAAAGTTGGGAAAACATGGAGCCTGACAGCTACTACGGTCAGGCCGAAGCCGGCATGCGTTACCGTCGTTACAGCGACTTTGAGTACAACCCCAAGACACGTGAACTGAAACAACTCGAGCATCGCGCGTACGTGCAGTCCAAGGAAAACAACGCCTATGTGGGCGGCCTGGTGCGGCACTTTCAGGACTTCTCCGATGAAGTGATTACTTCGCCGGTGATGCGCAGCCTGATCGACACCGATTTTGAAGTGTACAAAAGCGTCTTGCCGGAAGAGCTGCACGATGAAATCTGGCAATGCCAGATCCACCAGATCCGCATCGAAATCAAACCCGGCAAACAACTTGAAATCACCCCGGAAGGGATTCACTGCGACGGCTATCCGTTCAGCGGCGTGCACTTCTGGGGGCGCAACAATGTCGAGGGTGCCGAGAGTCGTCTGTACGACATCCATGAGCATCAACTGGCGTCGACCACCTACCAGGAAATTCTCGACACCACGTACTTTCTCGACCGCGACATGCGCCACTACGTGACCCCGGCGCGCAACACGCATACCCATGCCATGGCGTACCGGCAGATTCTGGCGATTTCTTTCTCGCGGCCCGGGACCGCTTTCGACATTGTTCGCTAATCAGATCACCCCAATCGACGGCGTCGAGTGCTCGACGCCGGTGGTGCTGCGCCGCGCCACGGCCAAGGATGCGCAGCGCATGGAGCGCTTCTTCCGCCAGTTCGACGAAGTGTCGTTCTGCGAGTGGCAGGACGCCAAATGCCTGCGCGGCGTGTTGATCCAGAAAACCACCACCGCCTATCTGGCGTTCGACGTGGCCGGCGAAATCGTCGGCGCGGTACTGGGCGGCATGCTCGGCAGCCGCGGCACGATTAATCATCTGGCCGTCAGCCCGCGCTATCGCAGCCAAGGCGTCGGTCAACGCCTGGTTGAAGCAGCGTCGTCGGACATGAAGCGGGTGGGTGTGTTGCGGATGTTTCTGTTCGTCGACGATGCTAACCTCGCGGGCAAACGATTCTGGGCTGCCCAGGGTTTTTGCGAGCCTCATGGCGAACGGACATTTGAGAGGGATCTATGAATGAAACGTCCGGCAGTGCGCCGCTGATGGTCAACCATCAGCCATCGCGCACGTTTGCCGAAGCCAGCCCGGTGGTGGCCGGGTATTTCACCGTGTCATTTGTATTCGGGTTGATGGCCGTCAACGCCGGGCTGCCGATGTGGTTACCCGTGGCGATGTGTTTGTTCGTCTACGCCGGCGCTTCACAATTCGCTGCACTGGCGTTGATCTCCAGCGGTGCTTCGCTGACCACCATCGTGCTGACCACGTTCCTGATCAATGCGCGGCACATGCTGATGTCGGTTTACATGGCCAAAGCCCTGCGCGCCTTGGGGCTCAGTCGCATGGAGCGCTGGTGTTACGCCGGCGGCCTGACCGACGAATCCTTCGCTTTCCACAGCGTTAAACTCGGCACTGGCGCACCGGTCAACGTGCGCTATCTGATTGGCTTCAACCTGTTTTGCCACACCTCATGGGTGCTTGGCGGTCTGCTCGGCGCTGTGTGCGCGCAGTACGCCGCGCACTTGATCAAATACCAGCTCGACTACGCACTGACGGCGATGATGCTCTATGTGCTGGTGTCGCTGTGCAATACCCGCAACAAACTGATTGCAGCCGCTGCGGCAGTGATTTGCATGGGCGCGCTGAGCCTGGTCGGCAGCTCGCCGTTTAATGTGTTTATCGCCACGTTTGTGGGCTGCGGAGTGGGTGTATGCCTGACCAAACGTTCCTGATTCTGGTGGTCGCGCTGATGATGGCCGTGACCTTCCTGCCACGCGCCTTGCCCCTGCAAGTGAATACCGAGCACTGGCCGCCGTTTATCGCGCGGGCGCTGGAGTACTTGCCGGTGGCGATCGTCGCTGCGATCAGCCTGACACCCTTGTTGATCAAGGATCAGCACATACAGCTCGATCGCCCGGAATTTTATGCAGCGATTCCGACGTTGTTATGTGCGTACTTCAGCAAAAACCTCTTTCTCAGTGTGGCGGTTGGGACGGCTGCGTACATTGCGCTCGGCTCGTTCATGTAACGGCAGATCGACGACGTCGCTCAGTGCCTGATTCGACAGATCAGGATTGTTCACCGCCAGGCGCACTTCGAGGAAATCCTCGAAACCGGGGAAAATCGTCAGGCCATTCTTTTGCGCGGCCTCGCGAGAAACCATGCCGACCGCATCCATCTGGGTGATCAGCGACAGCGTCAGGGTTTCGCTGCACGAGTAAACCATGCGCTGGCCATTCTCGTGATTGCCCAACCCGGCGTCGAGAAAACGCAAAAAGCTGTGGGAATACGGACAATCTTCCGCAGGACGCACCTGAAACTTGTTGCCCAGCAACGTCAGCGGATCGTTTTCCTGGCCGCAATGCGCGCCGACCACCTGCACCTGAACATCCGGCAGCACGATGCTTGGCAAACCCGGCCGCTGCGGGCCGATCAGCACCGCGAGATCAAAGTCCTCGTTCTTCAGCTTGCTGAGATTTTCCATCGACTCGGCGTAGCTGAATTCCATCTGATAATCGGGAAACACCTCGATCAGGCGTCCGATCATTCGCCGATTGAAATCGGGCGACAACGTGTTGTTCAACGCCACTTTCAACGTGCGCTGCCCCGGCACTTTCAATGCCTCGACTTTTTCTTCCATCTGTCGTGTGGCAATCAACACTCGGTCCATATACGGCGTGAGCTCGGTGCCTTGCGGCGTCAGCGTCAAGCCTTTGTTGGAACGGCGAAACAAGCGGAAACCGAACTGCTCTTCGACCTTGTTCAACTGCGCGGCCAACGCCTGCACAGTCAGGCACGAATGCTCGGCTGCGGCCGACAACGAGCCGGTCTGCACGATGCGCATGAGGTTGCGTAAGGTTCTGCTATCCATGGGTAATGCCCTCTGAAGTGGGCTGGGTATTGTTGTTTACGAGACTGCCGATCCGGCGTCATATGCCGGCTATATTCCTGCACCTGAGCATAGTTGTCGCGGGTTTAGTAGCGAATTGATGTCCCCGCCGATGGCTGGAGGCTGACAAAGGATCGGGGTTTTTGGTGACGTGGGGGTGATTGGGGTCAAAAAAAGTGCCCGACTCGGACGAGTCGGGCAATTTTATATGTCTCGGGACTACATCATTTCGAGTTGTTTCCCACACCGCTAAGCCACCGGTTTTCACCGCTGGCGGAAGCCTCCTATAGAACAAAGCGAATGGGCTGATTTACCGCCAACGCACAAGTGGCTGAAATATCGGGCAGTTATTTTCGGGACTTTTAGTCCTAGGCCATGGATATCCAGGCAATGCCGGCATCCGCGAAGCTAGCGAGTCGATGCCATGAGTTTGCAGGGGAGCAGGGCGTTACCCGACCAAAAAAACTGGAAAGATCTGGGCTTGCCGGATATTCGGGATATTGAACCCGGGCTTCTGATTTCTGCGGTTAGAGAGCTTCCGGGTGCATCAAGCCTCAATGCCGCGTGGGAGCAAGTTGCCAGCGGCTTCGGACTTGATCAGGGGCTGGATGCTGTTCTGATCGAAACACCTTATGTACCGATTTTGGTGAAGCGTGAAAATTTACTTCATACGGTGGAAAAGCGTCCGAATGCCCGTGAGCGGTTCACCGAATTTGCCCGCGATACCCTGACGAGACCATTAGAGATATGGCGGGTTTCCTACGATGATGCCTCATTTCGACTTTCCTTCATCGGTGCTTACAACGCGAGATACCAGATGCTGGTGGTGATACATGTTGAGCACGGCAACGTACTCTTGAATTTCATGAACTGTGACAAGAAAAGCCTGAACAAGCATCGGCATGGTGGGCTGCTGTATCGACGTTACCGATAGCGCAAACAAAAAAGGGCAGCCTTCTCAGGCTGCCCTTCACATTAATGTCGCTTGATATTTTGCTCCCTCAAGCAGGGGGAGAAGAGGTCTCACCCGAGCGCTGATTTTCAGGTCATCAACGGGGTTCCTAACGCCGACTATCGCCACCTGAAGGCAGTCGGTTTCGCGCTCTTGGCCAGATTCTCTGCCACGGAATATTGCAGTGTCAATCTGAAGTTTTGAGTGGCTTTATTCGTATACGAATAATTCAATGGAAAATATTCATATTTGTACTACGCTCAAGTTGCGTTACAGCTACGAAGGATAAACATGCCTACCTCAACTCAAGCCCTCACCCCGCGTGAACAACTCGACGTTCCGGAAGCCGGGCGCGTTGCGTTGAAGTTCTTCTTCAATCTCATGGAGCGTTGGGGCTGCAACGCCGAGCAGCAACGCACGTTGCTGGGTGGCGTCGGCAACACCACGTTCTACAAGTACAAACACCTGCCGCCGAACATTCGCCTGCCACACGACACGCTGGAGCGTATCTCGTACCTGATGGGCATTCACAAGGCGTTGAGCATTATCTTCAGCAACAGTCGCGAGCGCGCCTACACATGGGTCAGCAGCCCCAACACGGCTGCGCCATTCAATGGCCGAACGGCACTGGATTACATGCTGGCGGGGAGGGTGGTCGACATCGCCGACGTGCGCCGTTACCTCGACGGGGTGCGCGGGTGAAGGCCCCGCCGCTGGCCGAACCGCAATGGCCCAAGGCTTATCGGATCGTCAACAGCAGCTTCCCGCCGATTGCGCTGTTTGAAGATGTGCTCGACCCCGAAGACCTGGAACTCGCCTACGCGCTGGAAGCGCTGACCAATGACCGCTTGATCGAACAGGCCGGCGTGCTCGCCCGCGTGCGCCCCGAAGACCGACTCTCCGGCCCCGGTTCGACGCCGGTGATGGCGGCTTTTACCCACATTGGCAAAAGCAGCCGTTTCACCGATGGCACTTTCGGCGTCTACTACGCCGCCAGCAGCCAGACTGCCGCCATCGCTGAAACCTGCTATCACCAGGAGCGTTTCCTCGCGGCCACCAACGAGGCGGATCTTGAATTGACCATGCGTACCTACGTCAATCGCGTGGTTAAACCGCTGCATGATGTTCGTCACGACTTCCCCGACTTACATCAACCCGATCCAGACGCCTATGGCCCATCCCAGTCGTTTGCCCGACAACTGCGCGAATCTGAATCCTGGGGACTGCTCTACAACAGCGTCCGCCTGCCGGGCCACGAATGTGTCGCCGCGTTCCGTCCGCCGGCAGTGTCGATACCGAAGCAGGGCAATCATCTGCGTTATGTGTGGAGTGCGAGCCAGCGCAGGATTTCGTTTGTGTTTGAGATCAGTCAGGTTTGAAATGCAGAGTTTTTGCGCAGGAAGGTACATTGCGCTGCATCCGGGTCTTTCGCGCCGCCGGATAATGCTGGTTGTGACCGGCAAACCCTGCACGTTGTCGGTGTGCAGAGGGCCGGTCCGTGGAGTCCACATACCTGAAGCTTCTCGCGTTACAGCGAGGGCGTTTTTCTGCCTGTTTTGTCGGGTTTTATCTTTTGTGCAATAACGGCAAAGTCTGCGCGCTTCCAACGCGGCAGGGTAGTGTCACCCCGGGATGCCTCCTTGAAGTAGGGCAAAGTTCCCCAGAGATCCACATCGCCTACCAGGTACACGCGATGCTGGGCACGCGTCAGCGCCACATTGATCAGGTTTGGTTTTGACGAAGCCCACTGGGCTCCTCCAGCGTTTTCGGGGTCGGTCCCCAACACCATAAACACAGTTTTTTCTTCCTTGCCTTGAAACGTATGGACGGTGCCGATGCTGCGCTTGATCCAGTGTTTCAACTCATCACGCTTTGGCACTGAAGGTTGCCACTCGACTTGCATGATCTGTTCACGCAGGGCCTGACGAATAGCCTTGAACGGCGAGATCACATAAAGCTCGGGCAGTACGCGGTCACGTTGGAAGAGCGACACAATGACCTTGATCATGAACTCGATCTGTTCTGGCACCGATTGCTTGCGTTCAACGGCGCCCCGAATGTCGACCCATCCACTTGCAAGATCAATCAAAGGTGCAGCCATGGGCACGCGGGTTCGCAGGCCGTAGACCATTTTGTTGTCGTAGGCGATGCGATTGGCGAGCGAGAACATCGGTTCATGACAACGACGGTGTACGCGCAGGGGGCTTCCGATCCAGATGTTCTCGTCCATGAAAGAGGCATAGGCGCCGAACCGATTAGCCTGGTCGGCCAGGCGCTGCACGGAAACACAATGGGGGGCGTAAGCATTGTCGGCTGTTACTGGATGGAGCTTTCCCAGCGCATCAATAAGGGGGGTTGGCAGGGTAAATACCGGTTCAATTTGCAACGGATCCCCCACCACGACGCACCGCTTGGCGCGCCAAAGTGCGCCGACCGCTGCTTGTGGGACAGCCTGTCCGGCCTCATCGATAAATACCCAGCCCAGCGAGCCTGGGCCTAAGCCGCGAAACTGATTGGCGAAAGACGCGAACGTACTGGAAACGACGGGCACGACCATGAACAGGTTTTGCCAGATTTGCAGCGTATGCTTCGGATCTTCCGGCACTTGATTGGAAAGCACTTTGTTTACAGCAACCAGGTTGGCTCCCAGCGCACCACCCTTTTGTGCGGTCTCATGTACCCACGCTTGCTGAAGCTGCAACGCAGCGGCGAACAGTGCTGAGCGCAGCTGCGCCAGCTCTTCGTCGTGCCATAGCCCTTCGATCTGCAATTGCTCATCACTGACTAGGTCCAGCGCTCGAGTGGGCAAGCGAGGTACACGTAACCGAGTACGGAGTTGGTCATGTTCCGAGCACCAATTGCGCCATTGCTGCGTCAACAAGCTCAGTTTCTGTTTCTCGTTCTCTAGATCACGGGTTGCTTCGTTTAATTCGTCGGTATGTTTCGTCACCTTGCCCTGTAGCGCCGTGATCCCTTGATGAGTGCTGAGCTGATTCAGAGCGTTGGATTTGCGTTGTTGAACGTACGCCTTCGCTTCCTGAGTGCGGAACAGGCGCGCCCAGAAACCGGGAGATGAGCGATCAATCAACTGCTGCTCCAGAATCAGCTGTTGTAGTGTCTGCTGCAGGGTACGCACTTCGTGCTGTTTAATGGTCAGCGCAGCAGAGATGACATCGACGTGTGCTTTCGCCTCTTGAATAAGGGCGACCGATGAAGCGAGATAATCGGCTTCAGTGCCTTGGCCAACGATGTCGAGCAATTCGGCCAGTCGCTCACGTTCGGTCAAGGCGGCCTCGACGGCTTTATCGGCCTGGTGAAAGAGCTCGCGAGCGTCGCTGAAGTTCACCGGGTTAGGTTCTTTGAGCCAATCCCAGAACCGTTTTGGTTGCTCACTGCTCTTGGTCTTAAGCGAGAACATGCTGAAGCGCTCATTAAAGAGGCGTCGATTACGGGAGTTGCCCAGTGCACAACTGATCAACCCCCAGGGCATCTGATCTCCCTGAGGAGAAGTTGCGCCGCCCTTGCCTTCTTTCACCGCAATATTGTGTGCCACGGGTTGCAGATAACCGCAGTGACGCCAGTGTTCACCCAATGCTTTGCGCTTGACCAGGTCGACGGAGATATTTTCGACCGCAGCATTGTTTGTCGACGCTACCACCATTTCGAACCCGGTCAGTGCGTCAATCAGTGGACGCAATGTGACCGTGTTCGAGTTTCCTTTGAACCGAACCCGGCTGGAGTTTTTGACAAACGCATCATCCGCTTTCGCCAGCCCCGCCAGTATCCGAGCGCGCTGGACGATGTTGTCGGCAAACAGATCGCGCAACAGTGTCGTCTTGCCTGTGCCTGGCGGGCCGTTGACGGCAAAGAGGCCGTCGTTTTGGGTTTCTTGGCGAATCTGGTTGAGCGCAAACTGTTGCATCAGGCTCATCGATTGATCAGCTTCCGCCAACCAGTGTCCACGGTTGAGAAAACGTGGACGCAGTGCATTCAGGATCGCCGTGCAGCCGTCTTCGCTGTACAGGTCTATTCGATTGATCGCGGGCAGTGCACTCAGGAACTGCGCCAGCGTTGGTGGAATGGTGCCGCTGCTGACGCCTTCAATGGCGCGTTCGATATCGCGGATATAAAAGCTGTTGAGGATATCCAGTTCCTCAAGCACATCTTCTTCGTCATCCTTTTCTGACTCGTCCGGGACAATCTTTTCAGAAGATGAGCCGTTGAGGGGTTTTACTTTCGCGGTTAGCACTGCAATGGGTTGCGCGTCGTCAGGGGTGAAGCCGGCCCAATCGCAGAGCAGAGTCTGAAGCTTCACCACCTCGTGGGCTTGCATGCTTTGGCCCGCGAAAGTGCCACGACTGCTCATGAAGTTACGCAGTCTTTGTATGAGGTCCTCTCGTGCCGAATTGAACGCGTCATGGCTCAGGGACTGGAGTCCGCTGGACAGCGTTTGACCAAGCGCCCAGGGCGTTGTGGAAATGGAAATTGCGTCGATGACCGGGTTGCCTGCTCTATCCAGAGGCAACTTGGCGAAGCAGGTCATGCCCTCAAGCTCTGTCCGCTCTTCATTTTCAAAGCCGCCTTCATCGGTCGAAGCCGTTTGTGGAGGAGGCAATACGCTTTCACAGATACGACTGATTTGCGATTTGTCGAAGATGCCAAGAAAAAGGTTATAGCCGGTAACAGTTTTTTCTTCGGCTACGTCGATGCTGAGCCAGTCAGCATCAGTTTGTTCAAGGTTGTTACGCCGAAGGGTCGTGGATTGCCATTCTTCAAGATCATCAAGATATTGCTCCAATCCGTAGGGGATGAAGAATTCGACCTTATGCCAGTAATCCAGAATTGCGAGGGTTGTTGCTTGAGCGAGGGGGGTCACGTACTTATTCCCGAAAGTCCTTGTTCGAGCGCGCAGTTTACAACGGATGCTTTGACCGCAGTCAGCACGCTTAATGTGGACGTTCCAGAAACAACAAAGCCCCTGCATTTCTGCAAGGGCTTTGTTTTGTATGGTGCCGGCACCAGGAGTCGAACCCGGGACCTACTGATTACAAGTCAGTTGCTCTACCAACTGAGCTATACCGGCGTGTGGGCGACGATTATAGCGATTGGGTTGGTTCTGTAAACCCCTGAATTCAGACTATTTTTATGCAGGTGCTGGATCAGGTTCGGTGAAGAGGCTGTCTCTGCGTTTTGGCCCTTGAAAACAGGAGCTTCAACAGTCTGGCGCCTAAGGGAAGAGGGTGCGTTTTTCTTGATCAAATATGTCGCGCATAAGCGGTTTATGTCCTTTTGATTGGGAGCTTATGCACAACGGATCGACTGGATTGCTCGCATTGGCATGAATTTGCGGAGCGGTTCTCATTTTGTTCGCAAATCCCTGTTTTTCAGGTTTTTTATCTATATGAACAAAAAATGACCAGCTGTGCTAAAGCCTCGAAACAGGCGCGGATATTGGATCCACTGAAATTCCATCAACAGAGTTATCCACAGGTTGTGCGAATTTAAACGCGCTCGGCCAACAACATGAAATTACGCGGAGTCAGCGGCGTATCGCAGAAGGTGCCAAGACGTACGACGTATCCCAGCTCGACGAGGAAAAGTGCGCGGTCCAGATTCAGCCAAAGCTCCAGCGGTCGTCGGAATAATCCTCGCAATAACTCCAGGTTGCGAACTTCGGCCAACCGCAGCCATCCGGCTGCTTCCAGCGCTGGCCAATCTTGCGAGCCGACTGTGGATAACTCTTTGAGCGCTGCCAGATCGCGGCAGTAATCAGCGAATGGTTTGTCCAGCCAGGCGCTGGGTAGCGATGGCGTCGGCAAGTATTGGTCGACACCGCGCAGCTGTCGTTGCAGCAGATCGAAAGCTAAACGACGGGCCATCGAGGTATCGCGCTGCCGACGGACCCGTGCACCTGCGGTAACGGTTTCGCTCATCGGCAGGGCCAGATCTTCCACCGAGAGGTGTAGGAACGATCTCGATCCGACCGAGGACACTGGCTGATATTCGCTGCGGCTGATGCGGTTGTAGCAGCAAGGCGCGATTGCCATTTGTTGGCAACCGGCCGCGCCGGCCAGTTGCATCAGGCGTACATGCAAATCGCCGCAGGCGTGGAGGGCGACGGGTGTGTGGGCTGCGTTCAATACACCTGAAGCATTCGCTGCCAACACATCCTGCTCGACATGCAGCGCATGTAAATGATGGCGCTGACTCAACGCCTGACCGCTGGCGACCAATGCCGGATCGTATTCAACGCAGGTCAGCTGTTGGCCATCACTCAACAACCGCCGGCCCAGGTGGCCCTTGCCGGAGCACCAGTCCAGCCAGTGCGTCGGTTGCGAGGCGAAAGCCAAACGGCTGGCAAACGCCTCGATCTGCTGCCACTTGCGTCCCGGTACGTCGACATTCAAGCGATGCTCGGCAGCTTTCAGCGCATGCCTCGGCAACTCACCGACCGCGCTCAGCTCAGCCGACAGCGTCGCCAACGAAGCAAACGGCTCCGGCGCATCCACAAGATCAGCAGGTTGGTTGTGAGCGTTTTCTGCGTCTTCCAGAGTGCGCCCGCGTAGCCACAAGGCCAACTCCGGGTAGGACGCTTCCCAGGCAAGAGAACGATGAGTGAACGGACGAGGTTTCCACAGCGCCTGATGCTCAATCAAAAAAGTGTCCAGCGCGGTGAAGCGGGCGAGTAAGTCCTCGCCCGTCAGCACGCAGGAGGAGTCAACGCCCTTGGCAGGCATCGACGCGCAACCATCGCTCCAGCTGTTTGAATGCCTGAACGAGAACAAACGACATCAGCAGGTAAATGACGCCTGCGGTGAAGAACATATCCACGGTGAGGTAGTTGCGGGCAATGATCGTGCGGGTAATGCCGGTGAGTTCGAGCAAGGTCACCGTGCTCGCCAGAGAACTGGCCTTCAACATCAGGATGACTTCGTTGCTGTAGGCCGGCAGGCCGATGCGCGCGGCGCGGGGCAGGACGATATAGAACAAAGCCTTGGCCTTGGACATGCCCAGTGCGCGTGCGGCTTCGATCTCCCCAGGCGGGATCGCTTGAATGGCGCCACGCAGGATCTCGGCGATATAGGCAGCGGTATGCAGGGTCATCGTGGCGACGGCGCACCAGAAGGGTTCTCGCAAATACGGCCACATGAAACTGTCGCGTACGGCGTCGAACTGAGCCAGGCCGTAGTAGACCAGAAACAGTTGCACGAGCAACGGAGTGCCACGAAAGAAAAAGATGTAAGCGTAAGGAAATGCGCGAACAAACCAGAGCTTGGAGGAGCGCGCGATGCCCAGAGGGATCGCCAGCAACAACCCGAGAATAACGGCGATGCCCACCAGTTCGAGTGTCAGGACCGCGCCCTGAAAGAACTTCGGCAGCCACTTATAGATGACTTCCCATTCCATTACGTCGTCCTCACGAAGCCACGGGCGGCGCGTTTTTCCATGAAGTGCATGGTGGCCATCGCCAGTATGGTCAGGCCCAGATACATGACGGCTGCGACCAGATAGAAGGTGAATGGATGCTTGGCAAAGGTCACGGCGTTCTGCGCATTGCGCATGATTTCTTCCAGGCCGATGACCGACACCAGAGCGGTGTCTTTCATCAGGATCATGAACAGGTTGCCAAGGCCTGGAAGGGCGATACGCCACATCTGCGGCATGATCAACCGGGTGAAGATCCGCCATTTCGACAGGCCCAAGGCCTGACCGGCCTCACGGTGTCCTTTCGGAATGGCCAGGATGGCGCCACGAAATACCTCCGTGGCATAGGCGCCGAAGCACAGCCCGAGTGCGGTTACGCCCGCCACAAAGGGGCTTAGCGCCAGGTCTGGATTGCCAAAGTATTCGCCAATGGCATTCATCGTCTTGACGGTGCCGAGGTAGATCAGCAGAACCCAAAGCAGTTCCGGCACACCACGTACGATGGTCGAGTAGGTTTCGCCAAGCCATTGCAGCGGCTTGTACGGGGAAGTCTTGGCCAAGGCGCCGAGCAGGCCGAGCACCAGTCCCAGGCACAGGGCCGTGAGAGCCAGTTGCACGGTCATCAGCGCGCCGGCAGCGAGGGCCGGGCCGAATCCGTAGAGGTCGATAATCATGGATTTCTGTTCAAATTGCGGCAGGCAAAGTCGGGAGCCGGCGCCATCGCATGGCGCCAGTCCCACAGGTCAGGATCAGTAGATGCTGAACGGGAAGTACTTGTCGTTGATCTTCTTGTAGGTACCGTCGGCGACGATTTCCTTCAGGGCGGCGTTCAGCTTCTCACGCAGAGGGTCACCCTTGCGCACAGCGATGCCGATCTTGTCGCTTTCCACGACCGGGTCGCCTTTGAACTCGTAGTTCTTGCCAGCGTCGCTTTTCAGCCAGTCGTAGTTGGCGTACTTGTCGGCGAGGATCGCGTCGACACGACCGGAAGTCAGGTCGAGGTAGGCGTTTTCCTGAGTGTCGTAGAGTTTGACGTTGACATCGCTACCGTAGGTGTCATCAAGCCAGGTGCCCGCCAGCGTGGCGCGCTGCGTACCGATGGCCTTGCCTTTGAGCGAGTCCTTGTCGGTTTTGAAGTCGACGTTTTTCGGGGCGATGAATTGCAGCTTGTTCGAGTAGTACGGGTCGGTGAAGTCCACCGCGCCTTTGCGCTCGTCGGTGATCGACAGCGAGGAGATCAGGAAGTCGAATTTCTTCGCGTTCAGGGCCGGGATGATGCCGTCCCAGTCGGAGGTGACCACGGTGCACTCGACTTTCATCTTGGCGCACAGGGCGTCGCCGATGTCTTTGTCAAAGCCGACAACCTGGCCGCTGGCATCTTTGTTGTTGAACGGCGGGTAAGCCGCTTCGATGCCCATCTTCAGGGTTTCGGCCATGGCACCGGCGCTGAACGCCAGGGTGACGGCCGCAGCCAGGAAGACCTTTTTATAGTTCTGCATGCATGTTGCTCCGTTAGCGGTTGCTGGACATGAATTGTTTGCAGCGCGCCGAAAGCGGGTTTTCGAACACCTGCTGTGGCGATCCTTGCTCTTCTATAAGGCCCTGATGAAGGAACACCACTTCGCTGGAGACCTGACGGGCGAAACCCATTTCGTGGGTCACAAGCAGCATGGTGCGGCCTTCTTCGGCCAATGCGCGGATGACACTAAGTACTTCCTGAACCATTTCCGGGTCAAGCGCGGAGGTGGGTTCGTCGAACAGGATCACCTTCGGTTGCATGGCCAGCGTGCGGGCAATCGCTGCACGTTGTTGCTGGCCACCGGACAATTGCGCCGGGTAGGCGTGGCGCTTGTCGGCGATGCCGACCTTGGCCAGCAGCGCTTCGGCGACTTCGATGGCTTCGGCCTTGCTCTGGCCGAGCACACGGCGCGGTGCCTCGATGATGTTGTCGAGGATGCTCATGTGCGGCCACAGATTAAAGTTTTGAAACACAAAACCAATTTCGGAACGCAGGCGGTTGATCTGTTTGCCGTCGGCGGCAACCAGTTCGCCATTTTTGGCGGCCTTGAGCTTGAGTTCTTCGCCGGCCACCAGAATCTGGCCCTGATGCGGGTTTTCCAGCAGGTTGATGCAACGCAGGAACGTGGACTTGCCGGAACCGGAGGAACCCAGGATCGAGATCACATCGCCGTCACGGGCGGTCAGCGAAATGCCTTTGAGCACCTCAAGCTTTCCGTAGCGTTTGTGCAAGTTGCGGATTTCAAGCGCGGGCGTGGCCTCAGCCATGTGCGTTCCTCATATATGTTGCGCTCCAGCTGTTGGGTGGCCTTCCTGGCGAGGCGGCCACGCTAGCATAGCGTTTCAATGGCAGCCAACAGCGCTACGAGCGGTAAACGGATGGCATGTGGCAGGTTGTCGCATCAGCACAGCTGACTGTCGCCCCATCAACAACCGAACGGGTGTTTGATCGTGCAATCCCGTGGGTGTCGCGTAAAAAAAGGCGCGATGTTGCCAGCTTTGGCGGGGTGTTGGAAGCGCTATCCGGCCGAACGTTCCTGAATCGCCCTTTTATTGTGCATCCCACACTTTTTCAGTGTGTTTCTGGTGCGCCCGATCGTTTGAAAAGTGAGTCGCAGGGTAACGCTCTGGCGTAATGCCATTAAATCCAAGGACTTGCGATGACTGTCCGGTCGCGCCGGAACCCGCAGGCCAGAAGAGTTTGAAACATTTTGGCGCAATTATTGCGTGCAGAATCTGGAACGCCCCGTTGGTTTCTTTTTACGAGAAGGAAAACCAGACGGGACGGACGCAATCGCTTTCCTCGCAAAGGTAGTTCCGATGAGCAGTACCCCAAGCTCCAATGGCCTTGAACAAGGGCTCAAACCGCGTCATGTGACCATGCTGTCGATCGCCGGTGTTATCGGCGCAGGTCTGTTCGTTGGCTCCGGCCACGCCATCGCTGCCGCCGGCCCTGCCGTGCTGCTGGCCTACGCCGCTGCCGGTACCCTGGTGGTGCTGGTGATGCGCATGCTCGGCGAAATGGCGGTTGCTTCGCCGGACACCGGTTCGTTCTCGACTTATGCCGACCGTGCCATCGGGCACTGGGCCGGTTTCACCATCGGCTGGTTGTATTGGTGGTTCTGGGTATTGGTGATTCCATTGGAAGCCAACGCCGCCGCGACCATCCTGCACGCGTGGTTCCCCGATGTGGGTATCTGGGCTTTCGCTCTGATCATCACCATGTTGCTGACCGTGACCAACCTGTTCAGTGTGAAGAATTACGGCGAGTTCGAATTCTGGTTTGCCCTGATCAAAGTGTTGGCGATCATTGGCTTCATCATCCTCGGTCTGGCAGCGATCTTCGGCTTCCTGCCGAACAGCCAGGTCAGCGGTGTTTCGCACCTGTTCGACACGCAAGGCTTCCTGCCAAACGGCATGGGCGCGGTGTTGGGCGCGATCCTGACCACCATGTTCTCGTTCATGGGTACCGAAATCGTGACCATCGCGGCCGCGGAATCGAAAAACCCGGGCAAGCAAATCTCCAAGGCCACCAACTCGGTGATCTGGCGGATCGGCTTGTTCTACCTTGTATCGATCTTCATCGTTGTGGCGCTGGTGCCGTGGAACGATCCTACGCTGGCCAACCTTGGTTCCTACCAGACCGTGCTTGAGCGCATGGGCATCCCTAACGCCAAGATGATCGTTGATATCGTGGTGCTGGTCGCTGTAACCAGCTGCCTGAACTCGGCGCTCTACACCTCGTCGCGCATGCTGTTCTCCCTGGGCAAACGCGGTGATGCACCGGCCATGGCGACTCGCGTGAACAAAAGCGGTACGCCTTACTGGGCGGTGATGCTGTCTACTGGTGCGGCGTTCCTGTGCACATTCGCCAACTACGTGGCTCCGGCCGCCGTGTTCGAATTCCTGCTGGCCAGCTCCGGCGCCATCGCGCTGCTGGTGTACCTGGTGATCGCCTTCTCGCAACTGCGTATGCGCAAACAGCGCGTGGCTCGCGGCGAGAAAATCGTCTTCAGCATGTGGCTGTTCCCGGGCCTGACCTACGCGGTGATCATCTTCATCATCGCGGCCCTGACCATCATGCTGTTCCAGGAAGCCCACCGCGTGGAAATCCTCGCGACCGGCCTGCTGAGTCTGCTGGTCGTCGCAGCCGGTCTGCTGGTGGCGCGCCGCCGCAAGCTGGAAAAAAGTGGTGCGGTGGTGCTGAACTGATCCGTAACACGTAATGCAAACGGCCGCTGTCAGTGATGACGAGCGGCCGTTTTTGTTTGAGAGCTTTGCTCAGACGGGATGAACCCAATCCTCAATACGCAATCCGGAAACACGTTCAAATTCCCGCACATTGTTCGTGACTACGATAAGTCCAAGCGACCGTGCGTGGCCTGCGATCATTTGGTCGTACGGTCCAATGGGTGTTCCCGCTTTCGCAAGTTCAGATCGAATCATCCCGGTCTGTGCTGCTGCGTCATTATCGAAAGGCAAGATTTCCAATCGCGCAACGAATCCTTCGACAACCGCTAGATTCTTTTCTGGGGCCGCGGACTTTTCAGCACCGTAAATAAGCTCCATGAGCGTGATAGCGCTGATGCACAACTGCCCGGAATGTCGATTGAAAGCTTCCCGGACAATTTGTGGTTTGTTCTTGATGGTGAAGATGCAGATGTTGGTATCCAGCATGTATTTGATCATCAGAACGACTCGCGCTCCTGATCAGCGGGTTGCTCACGGTCAGCCATGAAATCAGGGGTGACGCTGTCGCCATCAAACCAGCTATCCCAGCTTTCTCCAGCAGGCGTAATGACGCGTGTTCTGCCAATCGCGATGATTTCCACTCGTTTAACGTCGCCGGGCATCGCAACTGCCTTTGGCAGTCGAACTGCCTGACTTCTATTGCTCATGAAAATTGTGGTCTGTTCCATATTTGACCTCCAAGGTCTGCTCCTGCGATGAGCTCAGGATAGGTTGAGCTTGGGATATGTCAATGGGATATACATTGTCATCGGACAAAGGGTAACCAAGCCATCCAAACTAAAACGGCCGCTGTGAGTGATGACTAGCGGCCGTTTTTGTTTGTGAGCGTGGTTTATTCGCTCTTGTCTTCCTGTGCTTCCACCGACTTGCCATAAGCATCCAGCGCAACCCCGAAATCGGTGATGAACTGTGGTTCGCTCAGCCAGGCCTGGGCTTCTTCGATCGTTACGCCTTCTGCCCACATGCGGTAGTCGATCAGCATGTCGGCGGCCAGGTGCGTGGCGGCCATGCCTTCGTTGTCGGCGTTTTCCATGTCCAGCAGTTCTGGATGATCAACGATGATGAACGCCAGTTCGCGCAGCAGCGTCAACAGCATCTCGTTGCGGCTGATGGCTTCGGCGTCGCGCATTTTGCTGAACATCGCCAGGGTGTAATCCGGGATCGGCTCGGCGAGGTGACCGAGGTCTTCGTCCTGATCCAGCGGCTTACGCCCGACCATACGGATTTGCTTGGCTTTGGCCTTGGCGCGTTTGGCGCGTTTCTGTTGCTTGTTCAGGGATGCCATGGGAACTCAGTTCTTCTGTTGGGTTTGTGCGGCGATCGCGTCGGACGCTGCTACATAGTCGGCCTGGAAGGCCGGGGATTCGATCCACGCCAATGCGCCGGCCTCGTCGGTTTCTTTCGACCACTGGCGATACTCGATCAGCGCCGCGAGGATGAAGTCCATCGCGCCTTCTTCGCCTTCCTGCTCATAGACCAGTTCCAGCAACGGGTCTTCGAGGAACGCGGTGCACAGGGCTTGCTGGCTGATCTTCTCGGCGTCGATCATTTTCTTGAACAGCTCGGTCAGATCCACCGACTCGAAGTCGATGCGGTCGTCGTTCGGGTCCAGCTCGACCGGCGCTTCGGCGCGTTTGCTGCGGTTCTGTTTGGCCTTGGTCTTGGCCCGGGCGGCGCGTTTTTGCTGCTTGTTGGCGGAGGCCATGATGTTGTTCCGTGGTGCGTTGGTTGGGCTCAGCTGCGCGGAATTTGCCGCCCGGGTGTGTCGGGGGCCAATTCACCGGTTTGCAGCCAGGTCAGAGCGATGGGCCATAGTGTGGCTTGGTATGCGCTGCGAAAAAAGGCGAAATGTCCGACTTGTTGCTCGCCGATGTCCTGCGGTTCGATGCGCAGGTGGGTTTTCGAGGCGTTAGTGAAGTAGGCGAGCAGGCGTTCGATGGCCGAAACAGTGCCGTAGGGATCGTCGCTGATGCTGATCGCCAGGGTTTGAGCACGGACATTGTCGAAGGGCAGAGCGCCGCGTTTTTCCATGAGGGCGCGACCGCTTGGGCGCCGTTCGAAACGCGGGGCAGGCGTGCTCCAGTCGCGCACAACGCCGGTTGGCGTATCCTCCAGCCAGCCAAGGCGTTTGCCGGGGAAGTAGCCGCAGAACAGCGTCAGCAGCGGCATCAGCAGATGCCATTTGCCGAACATGCGCCAGCGCTGCTCGGGGGCGTAATCGCGCCAATAGGCGAACTGAGCGCCAACGGTGACCAGCCGTCGGATGACCTGCCCGGATTCACCGAGGCCCGCCGCACAGCCACCAAAACTATGCCCGACCACGTCGATGGGTTGACCGGGAAACTCTCGCTGCACACGTTTGAGCATCGCCTCGAAATCCAGCGCTCCCCAATCGGTCCATGAGGCGTGCAATCCTTTCATCGAGTCGGGGCGCGATTCGCCGATGCCACGGTAGTCGTAGGTGATAACGTCGAAACCATTGGCGAACAGATGAGCGGCGAAACGCGAGTAATGACGGCAGCGCACGGAAGTGGCGGCGTTGATGATCACCACCGGGTGCTGGATGTCGGGCAGGGCATGTCGCCAAGTGAAACCGCCAAGGACAAAACCGTCGGCAGCGGTTTCCTTGAAGGCTTCACCCTGCATCTCAGCGGCTGCTGATGCCCTGCGCTGCACACTTTCCAATTCGGGCGTGTCGTGAGAACTCATGGCACTCGATCTTCGCGGGTAGCTGCCAACAATAGTCTCGGCGCATCCAGGGGACAATCCGCAGCGCTTACTCAGTGGATTCGCTGAGTAAGCGTTCCTCGATCAACGCCTGTTCTTTTTGCAGCTCCGCTCGTAGTTCTTCGACACTTGGCAGCACCTTTTTGTAGCTGCTGGCGAACAGTTGTTCATTGCCTTTGAGTATTGAGTAGCGTGCGACCGCCTCGTTGTCCTGCGCACATAAAATGATCCCGACGGTGGGACGGTCGCCTTCACTGCGCTTGAGTTCGTCGTACATGCGTACGTACATGTCCATCTGCCCGACATCACCGGCACTGAGCTGGCCGCGTTTGAGATCAATGATCACGAAGCATTTGAGCAGGTAGTTGTAAAACACCAGATCGATGTACAGATCCGAACCGCCTGCGCTGATGCGTTGTTGTTGGGCCACAAAGGAAAAGCCTTTGCCCAGTTCAAGCAGAAAACTTTGCAGGTGATCGATGAGCGCTTGTTCAAGCCCCGATTCATTGACCTTGCCCGGGGAGGGCAAGCCGAGAAACTCGAGGATCACCGGGTCGCGGATGAACTCTCGCGGATTGCAGTGCATCGCTGCGATGTTGGTTGTGGCTTCCTCGACCACACCCGCCTTGTCCCGACTCATCAGCAGGCGCTCGTAGTACATCGTATTGATCTGGCGGTCGAGGACGCGGCTCGACCAGTTGAGGGTGGCGCATTCGTCCATATACCACTGGCGGGCCTTGGCACTTTCGACCCGCAGGAGCCGGCGATAGTGGGTCCAACTCAATTCGAGACGCAGTGCGTCTCGAATTGGGAAGGTCCGATAGAAAAGGCGCATCTTGCGCAGGTTGGTCTCATCAAATCCCTTCCCGAATTTAACCGTCAGATCCTTCGCCAGTATGGCCAGCAACTGCTTGCCATACCCAGCGCGCCGGGCGCCTTCCTGT
Source organism: Pseudomonas sp. FW305-7 (assembly GCF_058786735.1). NCBI lineage: Bacteria > Pseudomonadati > Pseudomonadota > Gammaproteobacteria > Pseudomonadales > Pseudomonadaceae > Pseudomonas > Pseudomonas sp. FW305-7. The sequence goes on along the minus strand of NZ_JBYSZA010000010.1, from coordinate 82,116 downwards.
TCAAACTCCACGATATGCCGGCCAGTCTGCCAGCAGGTCTGAACCTGAATCGTATCGACCACACGCAGCACTTTTTGCCGTGACTGGCGAATCAGCTCGCCCAGTTCACCCAACAGTGAATCGATTTTCGGATCTTGCGTGTCAGCAGGTTCAAGCTTGCTCATCAGGTCTTCCACGTCATTGGAAACAGGAGCACAAGCATGCCGACAGTCGTTGCCCAAGGATGTCGGGCGCGCCTGTGAAGTCAGCAGGAAGACGGGATGGGTGTTGCAGGACGTTGCTGGCGAAGGGGGCTTTCGGTGACTTTGGTCTGTAGTCCGTTTCGTACACGGCCCAAGTTCGAATCATTCTAAAACGCGATCTGCCTGCCGCCGATCCAATGCAGGGTAACGGTTGGGCTCTACGAGAGCCCGGGAGTCACTCTCATGAAACGCGTTCTTTCATTCGTGCTGTCCGTCGCTACGGTTGCCGCATTGTTGTTTCCGGTGATGCTGCAGGCCGGCAGTCTTGAGCCCGTCGACAGCACGGGTGTGCAAGTGCAGCAACAACAGCAAAATGGCACCCGGTATCTGGCCGGCGGGATCGGTGAGGATGAGGCGAAAGCCATTCAGCAATCCAGCGGTTACAACCTGCACATGACGTTTGCGGTCGGCGCGCAAGACGAGTACACCGCCGACGTCGATGTGACGATTCAACAGGCCCCGGGGCAAATCGTGCTGACGCTGAGTCAGACGGGACCACTGGTGTACGTGCAATTGCCACCCGGCAAATACACCGTCGTGGCCACGCGTAAGGGCGAGACACGGCAGGATGTCACGGATGTTGGCGGCGGTGCTGCGCGCAATCTGGTGTTCCACTGGAACGACAACAGCTAGCGGGTTTTGGCTTTGCGCTTTGGCTGGGCAGCAGGCCGGGATATACGATTGACCCAGTACCATCCCGGTCCTGCGGCCAGTAACAGCAGCGCGAACAATCCCTGCCAGACGATCTCGAACCAATACAGGCGCGGTTGGGCCGCGAGGGTATAAGTCCTGGCCGGGCCGCCACGGGTGATCATGGTGATGGAGCCCTGTTCTAACCCATCGATGACCAGGTAACAGAGCATCCCACCCAGACATACCAGAAACACGCTGAACAGGATCGTCAGGCATATCGACAGGCGGCTTTGGCGATACGGCGGCGGATGGGGCAGGGGGATGCGGGTTCTTTTCTGATTCATGAGTTAGCTCTGCGAACGTCCTTTCGCGGTCAGGAAACCGCCGGTTCTTCCTGTTGCTCAATCAGTGGCTGCCGCACAGGCGACGGTCGCCCGGCGAGGTGCGCGCACTCGGCAATCACCTTCAGAATCTCGATCACGCCTGGGGTCAGTGCTGTACCCAGGCAGATGCGCACGCCCGTAGTCGCATGTCCGTCGGCGAAGAAAATTCCGCTGCCGGCGACGTGGCAACCGCGTTCGGTGGCGAACGCTTGCAGAGCCGGCATGTCGGTGTGTGCGGGCATTTCGATCCAGTGAATAAAACCTCCACGCGGTGGCACGTACACGGTTCCCGCAGGGAAGTCCGTGCGCACCAGCCCCTCGACAAAACTTGCCAGCGATGACAGTTGCGACCTGAGCCTGGCGCAGTGCTCGTCCATGTAACCGCGCCCGATAAATTCGTTGAGGACATTTTGCGCAAGGCTGGACACCGCCAGATTGCGCGAAAACATTTGCGCCAGAATCGCGTTGCGGTACTTGCCGGCCAGACACCAGCCGACGCGATAACCGGGGGCGATGGTCTTGGAGAACGACGAGCAGTAAATCGTCTGCCCACTGGTGTCGTAGCTTTTGATGGCGCGCGGGCGCTCTGTTTCCGGCACCAGATCGAAGAAGATGTCGTCCTCGATAATCGGCACGTCCGCTTCGCGGGCCATGTGTGAAAGTCGGGCGCGGGTTTCATCGGGCATGATGAAACCACGGGGATTCTGCAGGGTCGGGTTGAGAAAGATCACCGAGACCTTTTTCAGTTTCAGCGCTTCTTCGAGGTGATCGACGTCCAGGCCCAGTTTGCCGTGGGTGCGGATCGGCAGGGCGCGCATGCCCAGACGTTCGATGGTCTGCAGGATGCCGTAATAGGTCGGGGTTTCGATGGCGACCGTAGCGCCTCGCGGTGCGACGGCTTCGAGTGCCAGTTCCAGGGCAATCGTGTCGCCCGAGGTCACCAGAATATCGTCCGGCCCGCAGACCACGCCGCGCGTCAGCATCAGCCCGGCAATACGCCGTCGCAGTGCCGGCAGGCCGGGTGGCGCGACCAGGCCAGTCAGCGAGTTGTCAGCCTTGCCGGCCAGCACTGAAAGGCATTTGTTGAGTAGCACATTGGGCGTGAGATCGCTGTGCAAAACGGCTGAGTTCAACGAGGCGGTGGTGCGTGAAGCCGCCTCGGAGAGCATCGCCACCACCGCATGATTGACGTTGACGGTGACACTGGAGAAATCAAAACCGCTGGCGGGTTTTGCCTGCCCCGAGGCCGAAACGAAATAGCCGATGCGGGGCTTGGTCGACACGTAAGCATCGGCCTCCAGATCCGCCAACGCGCGTTGCACGGTGGTAATGCTGGTTTCAAACATTCTCGCCAGGGTGCGGATCGAGGGCAGTTTTGCATCGGCTGCCCACTCACCACTGTCGATCTGACGAATAATCCAGTCCTTGACGATCCGCCAGCGCTTGTCCGGTAAATCAAACCTGTCCATAAGTTCTCTGTTATGTCTCGAAACAATTCAGAGAAAGTAGAGCAAAACGATTCCCGTTGCAGCAACTATGACGATGTTGAGGGCCACCAGTCCGAAGGCGAATCGGATCAGGTTGTGCTCCTCCTGCCGGTTGGCACCCGCCAGCCCGATGATCAGCGACAGAATCGATAGCGATCCCAGCGCACCATGCCCGGCGGCACTGTTGACCATCGCCGCCAGCCACGCTCCGTGTTCGCTGCTCAGTGCGGCGATGGACGGCATGACCAGGGTGTTGCCGCCGACGTTGGAACCGGTGACATAACCGGCGATCCCCGCCAGCAAGGCGATGGTCGGCGCCAGGGAAATCCCCGACAACGATTGCAGTGTGCGCTGTGCCTCGACCAGAAATCCGGCGTTGACCATGACCTGGGAAAGCAGCAGGAACAGGAAAATCGTCGTAACCGGAAACTTCGCCCGGTTGAACAGTGCGCGCCACGGGAAACCCGTCGCCGCGCTTTGTTTGATTGCCATCAGCAGGGTGACGATCAGCAGCGCCAGCCCCGGGGATGCCAAAGGCTTCCAGGAAACGTGCTCGCCTTTGACGATCCACAGCGCATCCCAGCCCGACAGAACAAACACGCCACGCGAGGCAACGATCACCCCAAGCAAAGCCAGGTAAGGCCACGCCGCGTTCGGCCAGCGCACCAGTTTCTTCCGTTGTGCGTAGGAGATGCCCAGGCCCACGCAGGCCACGGCAAGACCCGCCAGCACCCCGGACACTTCCGGGCCGATCCACAGGTTGATGGAGAACAGCACCGCCACGAATAGCGCCGTTACCACGATCAGCCCGAGCCATGGTGAAACCGTGCGGATGCCGCCCTGCCACAGGGCGATCGCTGCGAGGCAGAGGAACACTGGGGCACTGATCAGCGCCGAATGACTGCCAAGGGTTTCTGCCGGCAGATGCGCCAGCAGCGCACCAATCACCGTGGCCAGGCCCAAGGTGCCCCACGGCATGATGACCATGCCCGCCAGGGCGATTTTCATCCCCGACTGACGGGTGAACAGGCCCATCAACAACGGCACCGTGGCGATCAGTGAGACACCGAAACCGGTCATCGCTTCAAGCAGCGGCGCCAGGCCCAGCACGATGAAGATGACTTGCGCCGGCGGGGTCCAGCCCAACTCCTTGACCCAGGCGCCGATGGCCTGCGGCGCACCACCGCGCTCGACCAGGATGACGAAGGCCAGCCCCGGCACGATCACGCACGCGGTGCTGAGAAACAGGATCGTGGTGTCCTGAAAAATCGCTGAGCTGATGGCCGCCGACACCGGTCCGGCAGCGCCCAATGCCCATAGCACGAGCACCAGTACCACGCCTGCCAGCGCGGCTTGAACCGGCGGTCGGCGGACGATCAGGATCAGCGCGATCACCAGCGCGATCGGTGACATTTGTAACAAGAGAGAGCTCATACACAGTTTTCCTTAACTTAATCGTGAGTCTGCCCGCTGTACTCGGTCGCCCGCATGGAGGGGCGCTCACAAAAAGTCTGATACCACTCGGTCAGGCGTGTCTGAGCGGAAAAGTCCGATAGCTGGCGAAAGGCGATCCAGTCGAGTGCGGTCGCCAGGGCGATGTGGCCAATGGTGATCGGACCATTGAGATCGACGTGCTCTTCGATGAAGCGATAAGCCTCTTTGAGTTTGAACGCCTGACCCTCGGCGTAGGCCGGATAGCGCAAGGCTTCCGGGCGACGCTCGACTTCCCAGCGCAGCTTGATGCCGACATCGCACATGCCCTGCGCCAACGCCTGCAGGCGCAGGGCCTTGTAGCGTTCGGGGCCACTGGCCGGGATGAGTTTCAAGCCGTTGCTCAGGTCGTCGAGGTACTCGCAAATCACGATGGAATCGAACAGCGCGCTGTCGTCAGGGAGGATCAGCACCGGCACCTTGCCCAACGGATTGGCCTTGTAGATAACCTCGTTCGGCGACGTCGGGCTGGTCTCGTGATGGATCACTTCCAGGCTCGAAGCGATGCCGAGTTCGTGGGCAAGCACCAGCACTTTGCGGGCGTAGGGTGAGTGCGTCTGGTAGTAAAGTTTCATGCGGGAGTACCTGCCTCAAGAATTGCAGTGGCGGCGCGATGAGCGTCCATGAACAGGCGCGAGGGCGCACCCGCTGATGTGACGTAGTGGTTGTAGTAGCAAGAGCCTTCGGCGAGCGGGCCAAGCACCCAGAGGTTGCGCACTGGCTCGCCCGCGCTCGACTTGGGATGACACGCCGCGTCGACATCAATGCCGTCGATGCCCGGCACGTCGGTACGCGGGCGGATCAGTCCAAGGCGCGCCAGGTCGCGTACCGGCGCGCAGTCGCTGTTGGTCACGCCGCTGCTCTGAACATAGCCGGCGACACGCTTGAAGTGGTCTATCGCCGGTCGAGAGCCAGGCTTGAGGAACGTCAGCAGACCGGCGTCACACAGGGCCAGCAGGTCGGCGTGGCGCTCTTTCTGCGGGCCGGCGACGAGGCGGTTGATCGCCTTGTGCCAACGACCATAGAACTGCCGGTGGGAGGCGTCGGTCAGCCCGTCGAAGTCGACCGCTTCACGCAGTCGGTCACGCAGATCACGCCAGACTTCGATGGCCGCTTTGATCGCCGACGCCCCACGGCCCAGCCGCGACTCCTGCAAGTCGGCTTCGAGCGTGTCGTAGATCCAGGCGTGATAGTTGTGCGGCGTGACATTGTCCGGCAGTGCATGCCAGATCAACGCCTGCGGATTGATCGCGCCGCCGTTTGCTTCGTAATCGCGCAGCAACGCTTCGCAGGCGACAACGCCAGCAGGCCCGGCAACGCTGACGCTCCTGAGTTGCTCAAGTACCTGCGTCGGGTTTTCATGCAGAACAGCGACGGCCGCCGCACGCATCTCCAGCAGCATCAGCGGCAGGATGTCTTGCTCGAAATCCAGCTGCCGGTTCGGTGCATCGGCCCGCAAGCATTCGATGCGCGCGCTGGTGAGCAGCACGGCTTGATGACGCGGGAACTCGATCAGGCCGTTGGGGCGGGTGCGGAAAGGCAGGCCGTCCCGCGACTGGATAAAGATCACCGGCTCGCGACCTGACGGTTGATACGCGTGACTGGCATCGGCCATGCGCTTGTAGTGACCGCCGCGGCCCGAGGTGAGCGCCGCGAGGGTGTCCATCGCGCCGAGGCCCAGCCCTTCAATCAGCACGGTTTCGCCGGGTTCGATGGTGTCGAGGCTGCCAGGCAGCGGGTAGACGTCCTCGATGCGGTTGCGATCAGCCAGGCGCAGGCGACCGGTATGGCCGACCGTCAGAATCAGCCGATCCACCGCCACCGCCTCGCCTGATGCGGTTTGCAGAGCGTACTGCTGAGCCGCATTGCGTTCGACCGCCGTCACTGCCTGTTGATGCAGGTTCACGCTGACCCAGCTCGGCGCGGTGGCGAGGATTTGCGCAAAGGCATCCGCCAAGTAAGCGCCGAGCAGATGACGCGGCAAAAAGTCCTGCGCCTCGACATCGCGTCCATCGGCGGCGAGCAAGCCGCTGTCGGGATCGACCTTGATGCGCTGCTCACGGCACCACGTCAGGAAATCCGCGCCCGGCCTTTCGCGTGCATCCGCCAGACTTCCAAATGCCGCCGCGTCGGGGAATACCCCGAGCTGACCGGCGACAGTATTGAGCAAAAGATAGTCCGGCTGATCCGGCCAGTGCGCGCCGCTACCGAGCACATTGGGCTCGAAAATATCGATGACGACCGATTGCTCCGGGCGCTCCTCGGCGACGCTCAGCAGGCGTTCGAAAATCGATAGCCCGCGCGATCCGCAGCCCACCAGGCCGATAAGCAGAGGTGCCTTCACCATCTGCGCTCCTCCCCGAAGAAGGACGGGATGGCGACCGCCGAGCCGTCCTTGACGGCGATGTCGTGAATCATCCGGCCAATCGCCAGATCGAGGATGCCCATGCCGAATGGCGAGTAGATCAGCGGTTTGTCTGTGGCGACTTGCAGATCGCCGCGAATCAATTGCGCCACGGTGCCGGTAACGAAGTCGCGATGACCGTACTGCTGCTCGGCCAAGTGCGGCGAGGTATTGGCCTTCAGGCAATGGGTCACATCGTCGAAGTAGTTGTAACTTTCTTCGATGATTTCTGCGCCGATATCCCGCAGCGAAATGTTCAGGACGATCTGCCCCGGACGGAAAGTGCCGCTGCCTTTCACATAAGGCTCGCCGGCGCTGGTGGCGAACACCACGATGTCGGCGCTGAGTGCGTCTTGCAGCGACAGCAGCTGTACATCCGGAACCCCAAGCTGTTTGCCAAACGCTGACAGCGCTTGCGCTGATTCGGCGTTGAGATCGTGGATCCCCACGCTGTCGAACGACCAGTCGTCGGCGATGAACGTCTCAAGGATGTTTCGCGAAATCACCCCGCCACCAATGATCGAAAGTCTTGGCGCGCTTTTCCTTTGGCCATTCAGCCACCACGCGCCGAGCACCGCCGATGCGGCAGTGCGCACAGCACTGATCAACGCACCCTCGAGCAGCGAATAGGGATAACCGGTGTCCGGATCGTTGAGGATCAATACCGCCGAAGCGCGCGGGATGCCCGACTTGATGTTGTCGGGATAGCTGGCAATCCACTTGATCCCGGACACGGACTGATCGCCCTCGCTGTCGACGATGGCCGCCGGCAACGCAATGATCCGGTTCGCCGGTTCCGCCGGAAAGCGCAGGAAGTAACTGTCAGGGTTAACGGTTTCGCCACGTTCGTGGGTCAGGTAAGTCTGCGCGACGATCTCGATGGCTTCCTGCCGCAGGCCGTTGAGGATGTCCTTGACGACTGCGCCGGGGATAACGTGGAACGGTTGGATCGGGTTCTGTGTGGTCATGGGAATTACGCCGAAAGTGCCAGAGCGATTTCTGGGAAAAGGGGTTGCAGCGCCGCTGCGCCAATACGCTGGGTGACCCAGTCGTCGGAATAGATGGTTTCGAGGTAGCGCTCACCCATGTCGGGCGAGATCGCCACGACAACGTCGTCGGGACGGATGTGCGGCGCCCATTGCTGGATGCCCGCGAGGACGGTGCCGGTGGAGCCGCCGAAGAGCAGGCCGTAGCGTTGCGCCAGCCAGCGGCAGACCTTGATCGTCTGTTCCTCGGGAATCGACAGGAAGTCGTGAATCCCGGACGCCTCGAATATCTCTGGCAGGCGACTGGTGCCCAGACCCGGGATATGCCGCGTGCCCCCCGGCAGGCCGAACGTGACCGAGCCGACAGTATCGACAGCGATGACTTTGGTCTGTGGATGATGTTCGGCGAAGTAGTTCTTGCAGCCCATCAGCGTGCCGGTAGTGCCGGCGCCGACAAACAGGTAATCCACATGGGGAAACTTATGGGCAATGGACTTCGCGGTCGCTTGATAGTGGGCGAGGGGATTGGTCGGATTCTTGTACTGGTTGAGCCAGATGTAATCCGGGTTCTCCGCGACCAGTTGCTCGATCAAACGAATGCGCGAATTAAGGTAACCGCCGTTTTCGTCACGTTGATCAACCATGATCATCTCGGCGCCGAGTGCCTGCATGAGCTTCCTGTTTGGCGCAGAAATATTCGGGTCAATCACACAGACAAACTTGTAACCCTTGGCGGCGCAGACCATGGCCAGCGCAACCCCCAGATTCCCCGATGAAGACTCGACCAGGCGTGTCTTATGGGAAATCCGCCCCTGATTCTCCAGATCGGTAATCAGTGCGTGTGCGGTTTTGAGTTTTATCGATCCGGCAGGATTCAGTCCTTCGATTTTCAGTTGGATCCTTGCGCTGCAAAGTTCTCCAATCTGCACATAACTATCTTCATTGATAAGTTGCTTGATCATACGTCGTCCGTTTCGCTCTTTTGCCGGGCGCACGGGGGCGCCAGCATTCATCCTGGAATGTTTGAAAAGCAGTAAATGCAGTTCGCCTGTTTGGTTTTTAGATTTTTTAGCTGGACAGGAAGTGACCTTGCGGTGAACGCCGATCTATTCAAAAAATCAGGTTTTGCGCTCTGACGACCTCAAGGGCCGAGAGTGTTGCGGGGCGCAAAGTAGAGCCAGTCATTGGCTCGCCAAGGCTTGGAGAAATACTGGCGAAATTTCCTACAAGGGGAGAGATACAGATTTCGGGTATTTTTCAGTACAGGTGGGGATGGGTGTATCGAGAGGGAGAGGGCGAGTAGGGAGGCATGATCAAATCGCAGGCATAAAAAAACCCTGAATCTTGCGATTCAGGGTTTTCGGTATTTGGTGCCCAGAGACGGAATCGAACCGCCGACACGGGGATTTTCAATCCCCTGCTCTACCGACTGAGCTATCTGGGCAACGGGGCGCATTAAAAGGGTTTTTCGGATTTACGTCAACGACTTTTTTAAAATTTCTTAAATTAATTCCGTCGCTTACGATCCGACCCCCGATTTTGCGGGTTTACTCGGCAGGCGGAACGTAGCCTTCGGCCTTGGCGTAATCCTCGCCGGAGAAGTACTTGTCCATCTCGCCCTGAAGATATTTGCGATCTTCGGCGTTCATCATGTTCAGGCGTTTTTCGTTGATCAGCAGGGTCTGGTGTTTCTGCCAGTCGGCCCAGGCCTTGGCGGAGACGTGATCAAAAATATCCTGACCTTTGGCGCCCGGGAAAGGAGCGCGTTCCAGAGCGGGCAATTCTTCTTTGTACTTACGGCACATGATGGTGCGGGTCATGGTGACTCTCCTGCATTCAATACGGCAGCCGCGCGTTCGAGCAAGGTTTTGACCGGGGCGGCGAGGCCCAGGCGCGGCGGGGTGGCGAGGTTATACCAGAGCCAGTCGGCCTCGGCCACGTGATGGCTGGCCTCCTGCACCTGAACCAGCCAAGGTTCGATGGACAGCTGGAAATGGCTGAAGGTGTGGACAAGGCTTGGCAGCGCCTGCTGCTCGCCCATGGTCAGCGAGTGCTGATCGGCGAGATGTTGCAGGTCGTCGAGGTCGTCGAGTTCCGGCAAGCTCCACAAGCCGCCCCACAGGCCTGTCGACGGACGGCGATAAAGCAGAATCGCGCCGTCGCCATTGGCGAGCATTGGCATCAGCGTGCGTTTCTGCGGAATGGCTTTGCGCGGCTTGGGAATCGGGTAGCGCGTCTCCAGGCCAAGCATGTGCGCTTCGCAGCCACGTTCCAGCGGGCACAACAGGCAACTCGGTTTGCTCCGCGTGCAGAGTGTGGCGCCCAGATCCATCATCGCCTGGGTGTAGGCGTTGACCCGATCGTACGGCGTAAAACGCTCAGCGTTGGCCCAGAGTTGTTTGGCGACCTTGGGCTCGCCGGGGTAGCCCTCTTGCGCGGTAAAGCGCGCCAGAACGCGTTTGACGTTGCCGTCGAGGATCGGCGCGCGCAAGCCCATGCTGATGCTCGCGATGGCGCCTGCAGTGGACAGGCCAATGCCTGGCAGATCCGTAAGCTTTTCGACGTCACGCGGAAACTCGCCGCCGTACTGGCTGACGACGATCTTCGCGGTCTTCTGCAAATTGCGCGCGCGGGTGTAATAACCCAGGCCCGTCCACAGGTGCAGTACTTCGTCTTCCGGCGCCTCGGCCAGCGCTTGAACCGTCGGCAGCGCGGCAATGAAACGGTCGAAATAGTTGAGCACGGTGCTGACTTGCGTCTGTTGCAACATGATCTCCGACACCCACACCCGATACGGATTGATATCTTGCTGCCAAGGCAGATCGTGGCGGCCGTGGCGGTCGAACCACTCCAGCACCGCCTGTGAAAACTGCTCCGCTCTCATCGCTTGAACAGCCCCTTCAATGCGTTTTTCAATTCCGGGCTGACCTTGTCGCCGAGTTTCTCGTTAATTTTTTCGCTGAGTTTGTCACCAGCCAGTTTGGTCGCGACCTGACCGAGTCGATCGTTGTCCACACGGCAGGCCTTGGCGCCCAGTTCCAGCGGGCCACGGCAGCGCAGCGGCCACTCGATGCCGACGAACTTTTCGCCGACCTGACAGGCCGGATCCGGCATGGCGCTGGTGTCACCCTCAACGATGATGCCGACGCGGTAGTCCATGCCGAGCACACGCAGGTCAATATCGCCGTCACCGTTGACGGTCATGCCCGGGATGCGCACTTTCAAGTCCGGGTTGCTGGCGATGCCGTTGCGGAAAGTCAGGTTGCCCTTGAGTTCCTGGAACGGGGTGTCCTTGCCGCGTGGCTCGCCGCTAAGGGTTTTGCGGTTGAGCGTGGCGATGCCTTTGCACAGTTGCTGCTCAAGGTTGGCGTTGAGCAGCACGCCGTTGTTGATCACGAAACTGGCGTTGCCGTTGAGGGTTTCGATCAGTGCCTGTTGGCTGTTGCCGCTGCCGGTGACATTACTGGTGAGGGTTACCAGGCCTTTGACCGGCGGATTCTTGCCCTGGCTTTCGAGTATTTTTTCCGCCGGTACGCGGTTGATCTTCGTCTGCAGGTTCAGCACTGGCGCGCTCGGGCGTACGTCGAGGGTGCCTTTGGCTTCGAAGCCGCCGTTGTACAGTTCGCCGCTCAGATTATTGAGGGTCAGCAAGCCGCCTTGACCAGTGGCTTTGAGTGCGGCGTTCTGGATCGGCAATTTGTCGAGGGTCAACTGGCCGAAAGTCAGGTCGGCATCCACATCGAGCTTGGCCAGGCGTTCAACCGGCAGGAGACGATCAGTGCTCCAGGCGCTTTTGCTCGGTTTGTCCGGCAGCGGCGTGGAGCCTGCGCCGGCCATGGCATCGGCTTCGGTGCTGGCGACTTCGGCCTGACGCACTTGCGTGGCGCTGGTGGCTTTTTCCGATTTCGGCGGCAGGTAGCGGTCGACGTTGAAGGTGTCTGCCTTGAGGATCGCCCGCAGCGATTGCTTGGCGAAATCCTCGACGGCGATGCGGCCGCTGAAGCTGCTGTCGTCGATCTTCAGGTTGATGTTGTCGAACGCGGCGCTGGTTGGCGTGGCCGAAACACGGCTGACCAGTTCGACCTTGCTCAGGCTGCCCTCGGCCATGGCCGGCAGTTTCTGGCCGATGCTGTCGACGAATTTCGCCAGATCGAACTGCGCGATCGAGATGCCGCCAGTGATCTGCGGGGTCTTGTCGAGGTCGTTGGCTTTCAGTTCACCCAAGGCGCGCAACTGGTTGGCGGAGATCTTGATGCCGGTCCATTCGGCGACGTTCGCGGCTTTATCCAGCAGCAACTGCCCCTGAGCGGAGAAGGTCATGGTCTTGCCTTGGAGCGGGTCACCGGCCAGTTCGCCGGAAAGCTTCAGGTCTTCAAACTTGTAGCGTTGCAGAGCGCGCTCGAAGCGCAGTTCACCCGTGAGTTCGGTACGCACCCGCAGCACGGGCTGATTAGTGCCGAGGAAGGCTGTGGCTTTCACCGGAATGTTGGTCGAATCGTGCACCGGGCCGGTGCTCAACTGGATGCTTTCGGCACTGAACTGCTTGCCGGTCAGTTCGTCGTTGTACTCAACACGGGCGTTGTTGACGGTCAGGCTGTCGATGTCGAGGCGGATCGGCTGCGCGGGTTTTTCCACCGCGACCGGCGTGTCACTGGCGGGTTCGCCGGGGGTGGCTGGCGGCGTTGTGCCGGCCGCGACAGGCACTTTGCCGATATCTTCCCAGTTGCCGTGACCGTTCTTGTCGCGGTTCAGACGGAGGTTGAGGCCTTCGACGCGCACATCGCTCATCTGCACTTCGCGGCGCAACAGCGGCAGCACGCGCACGGACAGGCCGAGCATCTGCAGGTCGGCAAACGGTTCGGCAGGCTTGGCCAGGGTGGCGACGCTGGCTTCGTGCAATTCCAGGCCGAGCCACGGGAACAGGCTCCAGCCGATATCGCCATTGAGCGTCAGCTCGATGTGGGCCTTGTCGCGGGCTATCTGGCGGATCTCGTCTTTGTAATCGTTGGGATCGAAGAGGTGGGTCAGGGCAAAGCCTGCCGCCACGATGATCAGCAACAGCCCGAGAAGTACCAGACCCAGGATTTTGCCGAACGCTTTCATGGGCGAGTCCTTGTAGTTAGTCGAATTCGTAATTTAGCCGGGGAGTATAGCGCTGCAACGGCCCGGTTCGGGTTGAAGTCATGTTGCCAGCACCGCCAGTGGCACCTGTAACTTGGCGGCGATGGCTTGGGCTTCAAGATGCCCGGCAGGCGCCAGCAGACGCAGTTCTGCCCCCGCTTGCGACGCCATTTTCTGCGCTTGGTTCACCAGCCGCTCGGCAACCCCACGGCGTCGGGTAACTTTTCGTACGCATAAATGCGACAAGTACCAAACCTCGGGGTGCCTTGTCAGACGTGCGGCGCCGAGCAAGCGGTCATTGAAACGTCCGGCAATAAAACAGCCGTCAGCCAAGGCGCTTTTGATCAGCTCGGCCTCGCCGGAGAACGGCGCAAACAGCCAATCGGGCGCATCGCGGTAAATCTTCTGCAAATCCTGCTGGTCCTGATAACTGGCGTCTTCAAGCGTCTGAACGATGACTGGCATGGTGGCTCCGTAGGAAATGTCCTGTGCAGGAGATCAGGTGACATGAAAAAGGTGATATCAGTTTGGTTTTTCTGTCACGTGCAAATGGTAACCTTCGCCGGTTCGTCCGTCCTTCTGCGACTTAACGTCGCGCCTTCAAGGAGCTTCACCTGAAAAAACGGTCATGCCTGCGTGCATTAAGGCCGAGGGTGAACAGTGGCTGGCGAACCATACTAATAATTGGGGGATACACAATGAGCACGAGCATCACGGCGGACGGCGTCAAAGCCGACCAGCCCGCGTTCCTGTCCAAGGAACGCATCATCGCCAAGCCCGGTTTCAACCGCTGGCTGGTACCACCGGCCGCTCTGGCCATTCACCTGTGCATCGGCATGGCCTACGGTTTCTCGGTGTTCTGGCTGCCGCTGTCCAAGGCGTTGGGCATCACAGCGCCAGTGGCTTGCGCGCCGGACATGAGCTTCATCGCACAAGTGTTTTCTTCGCAATGCGACTGGCCGATCTCGATGCTCGGCTGGATCTACACCCTGTTCTTCATCTTCCTCGGCTGCTCGGCAGCGATCTGGGGCGGCTGGCTGGAACACGCCGGGCCACGCAAGGCCGGTGTCGTATCGGCGCTGTGCTGGTGCGGCGGCCTGCTGATCTCGGCGCTGGGTATTTATACCCACCAGATCTGGCTGATGTGGATCGGTTCCGGTGTGATCGGCGGTATCGGTCTGGGCCTGGGCTACATCTCGCCGGTGTCGACCCTGATCAAGTGGTTCCCGGACAAGCGCGGCATGGCTACCGGCATGGCGATCATGGGCTTTGGTGGCGGCGCGATGGTTGGTGCCCCATTGGCCGCAGCGCTGATGGGCCACTTCGCCTCGCCAACCAGCGTCGGCGTGTGGCAGAGCTTCCTGGTGATGGCCGCGATCTATTTCGTGTTCATGATCGGCGGCGCACTGTCTTACCGCGTACCGCCAACTGGCTGGAAGCCTGAAGGCTGGACGGCTCCGGCGAAAAAAGCTTCGAACTCGATGATCACTCACCGTCACGTGCACGTGAATGTCGCGTGGAAAACCCCGCAATTCCGTCTGGTCTGGCTGGTGCTGTGCCTGAACGTATCGGCGGGTATCGGCATCCTCGGCATGGCTTCGCCACTGCTGCAGGAAGTGTTCGGCGGCAAACTGCTGGGTGTTGACGTGCCGTTCGGTCAGCTGGATGCCGGGCAACTGGCGTCGATCGCCGCGATTGCGGCCGGTTTCACTGGTCTGTTGAGCCTGTTCAACATTGGTGGCCGGTTCTTCTGGGCATCGTTCTCGGATTACTTGGGCCGCAAAAACACCTATTTCGTGTTCTTCGCTCTGGGTTTTGCCCTGTATGCGTTGATCCCGAACCTCGGTCATCTGGGCAACGTTGCGCTGTTCGTGGCGGCGTTCTGCATCATCCTGTCGATGTACGGCGGTGGTTTTGCGACGGTTCCGGCGTATCTGGCCGACCTGTTCGGTACGCAAATGGTCGGCGCGATCCACGGTCGTCTGCTGACGGCGTGGGCGGCAGCTGGTGTGCTCGGTCCGGTGCTGGTGAACTACCTGCGTGAGTATCAGCTGAGCATCGGCGTGGAACGCGCGGCGGCTTACGACATCACCCTGTACATCCTCGCCGGCCTGCTGGTGCTGGGTTTCCTCTGCAACATGCTGGTACGCCCGGTGGCTGACAAGTACTTCATGACCGACGCTGAGCTGGCGGCCGAACAGGCACTGGGTCATGACAAAGGTGCTGACGCCACCACCGTGCTGGAATGGAAAGCCGCGCCGGGCAGCAAGCCGTTGGCGGTGGCTGCGTGGCTGGTGGTGGGTATTCCGTTGGCGTGGGGTGTGTGGGTGACCCTGCAGAAAACGGCGGTACTGTTTCACTAAGTAATTGGTAAAACGCAGTACCCCTGTAGGAGTGAGCCTGCTCGCGATAGCGGTCTGACAGTCACAGAAATGTTGACTGTGAGGCCCTCATCGCGAGCAGGCTCACTCCTACAGTCGTTTTGGGGTGCCTGTAATGGCTTGTATGGACATGTCTACCCGCGACAGCCGGGGGTTCTATCCGTCTGCCATGTCACGTCTCGTGTTTCTGTTTCGGCCCCGCGTGCCTATAATGGCTGCCTTTTTCGCCCAATGATTTTGCGGAGCTGGTGATGGCCGAACGTAAGGCGTCTGTCGAGCGCGACACTCTGGAAACCCAGATCAAAGCCTCGATCAACCTTGATGGCACCGGAAAGGCCCGATTCGATATCGGTGTTCCTTTTCTTGAGCACATGCTGGATCAGATCGCCCGTCACGGGTTGATCGACCTGGATATTGAATGCAAGGGCGATCTGCATATCGACGACCACCATACGGTGGAAGACGTCGGTATCACTCTCGGCCAGGCCTTCGCCAAAGCCATCGGCGACAAAAAAGGCATCCGTCGCTACGGCCACGCCTACGTGCCGCTCGATGAAGCACTGTCGCGTGTGGTGATCGACTTCTCCGGCCGCCCAGGCCTGCAGATGCACGTGCCGTACACCCGCGCCACCGTAGGCGGCTTCGACGTCGACTTGTTCCAGGAATTCTTCCAGGGCTTCGTCAACCACGCACTCGTCAGCCTGCACATCGACAACCTGCGCGGCACCAATACCCACCACCAGATCGAAACCGTGTTCAAGGCTTTCGGCCGCGCCCTGCGCATGGCCGTGGAGCTGGATGAGCGCATGGCCGGGCAAATGCCATCGACCAAAGGCGTTCTGTAATGCAGACGGTTGCAGTTATAGATTACGGCATGGGCAACCTGCACTCGGTGGCCAAGGCCCTCGAGCACGTCGGCGCCGGCAAGGTGTTGATCACCAGCGATGCGGACGTGATCCGCGAAGCCGACCGCGTGGTATTCCCCGGCGTCGGCGCGATTCGCGATTGCATGGCGGAAATCCGTCGTCTCGGTTTCGACTCGCTGGTGCGTGAAGTCAGCCAGGATCGTCCGTTCCTCGGCATCTGTGTCGGCATGCAAGCCTTGCTCGACAGCAGCGAAGAGAACGACGGCGTCGACTGCATCGGCCTGTTCCCGGGCGCGGTGAAGTTCTTCGGCAAAGACCTGCATGAGGACGGCGAACACCTGAAAGTCCCGCACATGGGTTGGAACGAAGTGAAACAGAAGGTCAGCCACCCGTTGTGGCATGACATTCCGGACATGGCGCGTTTCTACTTCGTGCACAGCTACTACATCGCCGCCGCCAACGCCCGTCAGGTGGTGGGCGGCGGTCATTACGGTGTCGATTTCGCCGCAGCGCTGGCCGAAGGCTCGCGCTTTGCCGTGCAGTTCCATCCGGAGAAGAGCCATACCCATGGCCTGCAATTGCTGCAGAACTTCGCGGCGTGGGACGGTCGCTGGTAATGGCTATCAAGAAGAAACCGCCGATCCTGACCCTCACTCCCGAGCAGGAGAGCGAGGCCAATCACAAGATCAAACGCTTCATGGAGGATCGATTCGAACTCGACCTCGGCTCGTTTGAAGCGGCGGAAATTCTTGAGCTGTTTACCCGCGAAATTGCTCCGCACTATTACAACAGGGCGATTTTCGATGTGCAGACCCACCTCAAGGAGCGGTTTGAAAGCATCGAAAGCGACCTGTGGGCGCTCGAAAAAAATTAAGAGCAGCGGCAAGCGTCAAGCTGCAAGCTGCAAGAGATAGACGCGCGTGCGCGCTTGCAGCTTATGGCTTGCAGCTTGCCGCTCTTTTGACGAAGGAAAAAGCATGCTGATTATTCCCGCTATCGATCTTAAAGACGGTGCCTGCGTACGTCTGCGCCAGGGCCGCATGGAAGATTCCACAGTGTTCTCCGATGACCCGGTGAGCATGGCTGCCAAGTGGGTGGAGGGCGGTTGCCGTCGTCTGCATCTGGTCGATCTGAATGGTGCGTTCGAAGGTCAGCCAGTCAACGGCGAAGTGGTCACCGCGATCGCCAAGCGCTACCCGACCCTGCCGATCCAGATCGGCGGCGGCATCCGTTCGCTGGAAACCATCGAGCATTACGTCAAGGCGGGCGTGAGCTACGTGATCATCGGCACCAAAGCCGTGAAAGATCCGGCGTTCGTCGCTGAAGCCTGCCGTGCGTTCCCGGGCAAGATCATTGTGGGTCTGGATGCCAAGGATGGTTTTGTCGCCACTGATGGCTGGGCTGAAATCAGCACCGTGCAAGTCATCGATCTGGCCAAGCAGTTTGAAGCCGACGGCGTGTCTTCGATCGTTTATACCGACATCGCCAAAGACGGCATGATGCAGGGCTGCAACGTGCCGTTCACCGCCGCACTGGCCGCTGCCACCAAGATCCCGGTGATCGCCTCCGGCGGCATCCACAATCTCGGTGACATCAAGTCGCTGCTCGACGCCAAGGCGCCGGGTATCATCGGTGCAATCACTGGCCGGGCGATCTACGAAGGCACTCTCGACGTCGCCGAAGCGCAAGCTTTCTGCGATTCGTACCAAGGCTGAGGACTGACCATGGCGCTGGCCAAACGCATCATCCCTTGCCTGGACGTGGACAACGGCCGGGTCGTCAAAGGTGTGAAGTTCGAGAACATCCGCGACGCCGGTGACCCGGTGGAAATCGCCCGTCGCTATGACGAGCAGGGTGCCGACGAGATTACCTTTCTCGACATCACCGCCAGCGTCGATGGCCGCGACACCACGCTGCATACCGTTGAGCGCATGGCCAGCCAGGTGTTCATTCCGCTGACCGTCGGTGGCGGTGTGCGTACCGTGCAGGACATCCGCAACCTGCTCAATGCCGGTGCCGACAAGGTCTCGATCAACACCGCAGCTGTGTTCAATCCGGAATTCGTTGGTGAAGCAGCGCAGCATTTCGGCTCGCAATGCATCGTCGTCGCCATCGACGCCAAGAAAGTCTCCGGCCCCGGCGAAACCCCGCGCTGGGAAATCTTCACCCACGGCGGCCGCAAGCCGACCGGCCTCGACGCGGTCGAGTGGGCGAAGAAAATGGAAGGCCTCGGCGCCGGTGAGATCCTGCTGACCAGCATGGATCAGGACGGCA
The DNA here is from genome assembly GCF_058786735.1 of Pseudomonas sp. FW305-7. NCBI lineage: Bacteria > Pseudomonadati > Pseudomonadota > Gammaproteobacteria > Pseudomonadales > Pseudomonadaceae > Pseudomonas > Pseudomonas sp. FW305-7. The sequence continues at coordinate 63,848 of NZ_JBYSZA010000010.1, read as the reverse complement.
TGAAAAACGGGTTCGACCTCGGCGTGACCCGCGCCATCAGCGATGCTCTGGGCATTCCGGTGATCGCTTCCGGCGGTGTCGGCAATCTGCAGCATCTGGCTGACGGCATCCTCGAAGGTCATGCCAGCGCCGTGTTGGCGGCGAGTATTTTCCACTTCGGCGAATACACCGTGCAGGAAGCCAAGGCGTATATGGCGCAACGCGGGATTGTGATGCGCTAAACCGTACAGGCCAGTGGACAGCATGGCGTACCCAAGGCACTCTTGGGCACGCCATGGATTTCGGTAGCCCGACATGATCAAACGCCTGCTTCTTGTTCTCGCCAGTGCCTGTGTGTTGCTGCTCAATACTGCCCGGGCCGAAAACAGTCCTGACACCGATCTGGTGCTCCTCACCGAAAACTTCCCGCCGTACAACATGGCCAAGAACGGCAAGAATTTCGCTCAGGGCGAGAACATCAACGGCATTGCCACCGACATCGTGCGCGAGATGTTCCAGCGCGCCGGCATCACCTACAGCCTGACCCTGCGTTTCCCTTGGGAGCGCGTCTACAAACTGGCCCTGGAAAACCCCGGTTACGGTGCGTTCGTGATGGCGCGGCTGCCGGATCGCGAAAAACTCTTCAAATGGGTCGGCCCGATCGGCCCCGACGACTGGATCCTGTTGGCCAAGGCTGACAGCAAGATCACCCTCGAAACCCTCAATGACGCGCGCAAGTACCGGATCGGTGCCTACAAGGGCGATGCGATTGCCGAGACGCTGACCAAGCAGGGCTTGAAGCCAGTGGTCGTGCTGCGTGATCAGGACAATGCGAAGAAACTGGTCAACGGTCAGATCGATCTGTGGGCAACCGGCGATCCTGCCGGCCGTTATCTGGCGCGGCAGGATGGCGTGACCGGACTCAAGACCGTGCTGCGTTTCAACAGCGCCGAGCTGTATCTGGCGCTGAACAAGGACGTCTCCGACGAAGTTGTGGCCAAGCTTCAGGCTGCGCTCGATCAGTTGCGCAGAGAAGGCGTGGTTGACGACATCATGGCAAGGTATCTGTAGCGTTCGGCAAGTCTGGCTCCGGCTCTGGTAATGGCGCGGTGACCTCGTTGTCTGCCGATGGCGTATCGATGATCGCCTGCACTGCCGGTTCAACCAAAGGCACAACCATTACTTCAGGCTCCGTCGGCGTGTATTGGCTGATGTGCAAGCTGTTGCCATCGGTGTAACTGACGTCGTCGGTAACGTGCGTACCGTCCGCGCGTAGCAGCACATAATCACTTTGCATCAGATAGACCCCTATCGAGCTGTTTTTTGCCATAACGGCAGCGACCTCGATTGGCGCGGGGTTGAGCCATTCATTCGACTGAATTTCGCACTGGGTAAAAGCATTGTTCAACCGCGCCGAAAACAGGAACGGCTGGCGAGCGTTGCTTTGCCATTGAGCGCCGAACTCGATCGAGGTGAGCTGGGTGAAGGTGCGCAGGTTTTCCGATCTCTGGGCGCGGGGTGCCGTCCAGCGAATCGGTCTGGCGTCATCTTGGCCGTTCTTGCAATGGCCGACGAGCTGATAGTAATCCGTGCGTTGCAGAAGATAGAAAGGTGACTCTCGCAGTTGCTCGCGTCTGGAAAGCTGTGGGTCCTTCACCGCGAACCATGGAAGCCTAGCGGTCTGTGTGGGGTGTTCAGGTACCTGCGCACAGGGAGGTATTTCACTGTCGAGCACGGGCAAGGTGGGGGCAGGATTGACCTCGAGCGAAATCCGAATGCGCAGCGAATAGGCGAACAAGTTGTCGGGTCTGGAATAACCGCTACAGCCGACAAAGGTGCCGGGCACCAAGTAAATCTCATCCGCTGGTGCCGATGGCGGAATGGCGCTCCAGGTGCTGATGCTTTTTCGAGCGCCGCTGCTCCTGTCATTCCATGTCTGTTCACTGAGACCAGAAGCGATCACAAGGTCGGCACGGACACAGCGGACGGCGTTGAAAGAAGGTTTTTGATGGCCGTCGGAACATACCGATCCCAGCGCCACGTAACCTTCGGGAGGAACGGGGCGCCAGATCGCTCCGTCCTTTTTCGATCCCGATCCGGTGTCTTCCCAGATCAGTTCGTAGTCGACAGGCCGGCATAGTGCTTTGCCTTTGGCAGGATCTGCGCTGGGTGTATCAGCCTCGCAAACCACGGCCACGATATGCCTGCCAGTGATGTTGTCGTGGTTATCTATGAGCACGTCGCCCAATGGAAAATAGCCGGGAAGCACATCAGCGGCCGGGGTCGGACGCCAGATCGCGGCCTTTTTTGCCCGTGAACCGTGGGTGTCCCAGATGCGGAGAAACTCCGTCGTGAAGTTGATCAGCAGGTTGTCGTGGCGGATGGGCTCCATTTGCCCGGCTGGCACAGCGGTATCGTCATGCGTCGTCATAGTCACTCCTGATAGTTGAAAGGCGACTCAGGGAGTCGCGACCTGTTGCAGGTCTAACTATCCGGATGTAGGCCCAACCTCTGGCGGTAACTATGTATTGCGTGGTGACCGCGTGTTACCGATACACGCCGTCTTTGCCATGACCGGCCATAGCGCGATTGCTGCGCACGCTGATCATTTGCTTGATGTCGATCCATTCGATGCCCTGAGCCTTGAGCTTGGGCAGCTCGCGCTCCAGCACAGCGAGGGTCTGCGGGTACGGATGGCCGATCATCACCGCCGATCCTTGTTTGTGCGCCAGGCTGATCGCCGTCTGCAATTGGCTGAAAATTGCCGCTTCGGTGCGCTCGTCATCGAGAAACACATCCCGCGACACGCTCGCCAGATCGATCCTCTGCGCCTGTTGCGCCGCCACGGTTTGCGCACTGGTGCGGCTGTCGACGAAGAACTTGTGGCGGCGCTGCAATTCAGCCATCAACCACGCCATCGCCACTGGTTGCGCGGTCATGCGGCTGCCCATGTGGTTATTGATGCCGGCGGTGTAGGGGACCATTTTGAAAGCGGCGTTGAGGCGTTTTTCAAGTTCTTCGATGGGCAGTTCGGGGTGCCAGGCATACGGCCCGGTGGCCGGGTCCATGGGCATGTGCAGGATCACGATTTTGCCGGCGCGATGGGCTTCCCGGGCAAATTCGGTGGCGTGCGGGGTGTCGGGCATGATCGCCGTGGTCACCGGGACGGGCAAGGCCAGCACGCGGCGATCCCGGGGCAGGTTTTGCCCCAGGTCATCGATGATCAGTGTCAGGTAGGCTTTGTGAGGTGTCGAACCAGCGGGCTCTGCATGAGCAGCACCCGCCAGACAGCACAACAGAACGAAGACGAAACGCAGAGACATCCTCAGCGGCCGGACGTAATGCTCAGCCCTTTGAGCAGGCTCAGGGCCTGGGCCAGTTGGTAATCGTCATCCTGCGGCATGGCCTTGGCCTTGGCGCCGGAACCGGTCGGTTTGTCGGCGCCGCCGTTGCCATTGCCCAGGTGACCCTGCAGGTCGGCTTCCTTGAAGTAGTCGCCGTCCGCTTCGTTGGTGATCTTCGCCTTGCGCACTTCGATGTCCGGAACGATGCCCTGGGCCTGGATCGAACGGCCATTCGGCGTGAAGTACAACGCCGTGGTGATCTTCAGTGCGCGGTCGTTGTTCAGCGGCAGCACGGTTTGTACCGAGCCCTTGCCGAAACTGGTGGTGCCCATGACCACGGCGCGTTTCTGATCCTGCAAGGCACCGGCAACGATTTCCGAGGCCGAGGCGCTGCCACCGTTGATCAGCACAACCATCGGCACCGCTTCGCTTTCGTCCTTGCCAGTGGCCGAGAAGCGCAGTTCCGAGTTGGCGATCCGCCCCTTGGTGTAGACGATCAGGCCTTTGGTGATGAAGTGATCGACCACTTCCACCGCTGCCTGCAACACGCCGCCCGGGTTGTTGCGCAGGTCGAGGATGACGCCGTTGAGCTTCTTGCCGTTGTCCTTGCGCAGCTTGGCCAGGGCTTTGGAAACTTCTTCGCCGGTTTTGACCTGGAACTGGGTGATGCGGATATAGCCGTAGCCCGATTCGAGCAATTGCGCCTTGACGCTCTTCACTTGAATCACGGCGCGGGCCAGGGTCACGTCGAATGGCGTGCCGCCGTCGCGCACCAGGGTCAGGGTGATTTTCTGGCCGATCTTGCCGCGCATCTTGTCCACGGCTTCAGTCATGGTCTGGCCGCGAGTCGGCGCGCCGTTGATCTTGACGATGAAGTCACCGGCCTGAATGCCGGCCTTCGACGCGGGGGTGTCGTCGATTGGCGAGACGACCTTGATGAAGCCGTCTTCGGAACCGACTTCGATGCCCAGGCCGCCGAATTCACCGCTGGTGCTTTCCTGCAACTCGGTGAAATCTTCCGGGCCCAGGTAAGCGGAGTGCGGATCGAGGTTGCTGAGCATGCCCTTGATCGCGTTTTCCAGCAGGGTCTTGTCGTCCACTGGCTCGACATACGCGGCTTTGATCCGGTCCATGACCTCGGCAAAGGTGCGCAACTCTTCCAGCGGCAACGGGGCCTTGGAGGTTGCAGCAGTGCCTGCTGGAGCGACAGCCGGAGCCGGTTGTGCGGCGAACGCCAGAGGCGCGCCGATCACCAGGGCGATCGTCAGGGCCAGCGAGGTAAGGCGGGACAAATGCAGCATGTCGAACGAACTCCTAATGTTGGTGACTCAACGCCTATCCTTGCGCGCGGCACCATTGCGCCGGATCACTCGGGTGACCCTGCTGACGAATTGCGAAATACAGTGCAGGTGTGTCCTGACCGCCACTGTTTCCGACAGTGGAGATGGACTCACCGGCTTTTACCACGTCACCGGCCGACTTGAGCAGCGTCTGGTTGTGACCGTAAAGACTCAGAAAACCGTTGCCGTGATCGAGGATCACCAGTAGCCCGGCACCGCGCAACCAGTCGGCGAATACCACACGGCCGCCGTGTACAGCATGCACCTGACTGCCGGCGGAGGCGCTGATCATCACGCCGTCCCACTTGGTCCTTGCGTCGTCGCCACGGGTTTCACCGAAACGTGCCAACAGTCGACCATCAACCGGCCACGGAAGTTTTCCCCGGGTTGCGGCAAAAGGGCCGCCGAAGGTCTCGCCGCTGCTGGAAACCAAGGCGCCGGGTGTTGATCTGGCAGGTTTTCGTGGGGCGTCGCTGTTTTCAGCTTCGGCCTCACGTAAACGCTTTTTTTCCGCTTCCTGCTGGGCGATCAGCGCTTTCTGCCGCGCTTCTTCTGCCTCACGAGCCTGGCGGGCCAAGGTTTCTTCAATGGTTTTAAGGACTTTAGACAGGTCTGCCTGATCCTGCTCGCGAGAGGCAAGTTTCTGGTCGCGGGCCTTTACGTCGTCGTTGAGTTTGGCGAGGACTTGCTGGCGTTCCTTGCGGACCTTGTCGAGCTCTTCGCGCTGAGTGTCGAGGCTGCTTTTCTGTACGAGCAATTGTGCCTGCTGCAAGCCGATGTCTTTTTCGACATTGGCCAGTTGGCGCAGGGTTTCGTTGAAATTCTTCAGCTGCTCCAGGCGGGCCTGGCTCAGGTAATCGTAATAGGTGAGGGTACGGGCGAATTTCTCGGGATTCTGCTGGTTGAGCAGCAGTTTTAGGTATTCCTGGCGGCCGTTCTGGTAGGCCGCGCGGGCCTGGATGGCGATCAGTCGCTGCTGTTCAGTGCGCGCGCTCTGGAGTTTTTTTTTCTCCGCATCGAGCCGCTGCAACTCGGATTCGCTTTTCTGCAGTTCTTTCTGCAGGGCGTCGACCTGCTTCTGCAGCTTGCCCATCTCGGTTTCAGTGCCCTTGAGCTCTTTCTGCACGCCGGACTTTTCTTCCTGGAGTTTGCCCAGCAGCTTTTTCAGCTCGGCAATGTCCTGACGCGTGGCATCCAGCTGCTGCTGGGTTTGCGCGCGCTCGTCAGCGAAGGCCGGTTGGAGCAGGCAGGTCAGAGCGAGGGCAATCAGGACGCGAAGCATAGGGGCGGGCGGCACCAGGGTAAGGGACGGCCTAGTATGCCCGCCCGACGCTGCAAAAAAAACGCCCAATTGGGCTTGTGTGATAACTGGCCTTAAAAACTCTGCAAACCAGTGTAGAGCGACCTGTGGCGAGGGGATTTATCTCCGATCGGCTGCGCAGCAGTCGCGAAATCAGCTTGCACGGCGCGTCAGACACGCCGTGGTGTTCGGTTTCAGGGCGGCTTCGCCGCCCATCGGGGATAAATCCCCTCACCACATAGCCCACTCCCACAAGGTTTTGCAGGGTTTTCTGGATTCGGGTCAGACCAGAATCGAGGTGCCGGTCATTTCCGCCGGTTTTTCCAGGCCCAGCAGCTTGAGCATGGTTGGCGCCACGTCCGCCAGTACGCCGCCTTCACGGACCTTGAGGTCGCGCTTGCCGACATAAATGAACGGCACCGGCTCGGTGGTGTGCGCGGTGTGCGCTTGCCCGGTGGACTCGTCAGCCATTTGCTCGACGTTGCCGTGGTCGGCGGTGATCAGCGCTTCGCCGCCAACCTTTTCCAGAGCCTCGACGATGCGGCCGACGCAGGTGTCCAGGCATTCAACCGCTTTAACTGCCGCGTCGAACACGCCACTGTGGCCGACCATGTCGCCGTTGGCGTAGTTGACCACGATGACGTCGTAGCGCTGGTTTTCGATGGCGTCGACGATACGGTCGGTGACTTCCGGCGCGCTCATTTCCGGCTGCAAGTCGTACGTGGCGACTTTCGGCGACGGGATCAGGATGCGCTCCTCGCCCGGGAACGGTTCTTCACGGCCGCCGGAGAAGAAGAAGGTCACGTGAGCGTATTTTTCGGTTTCAGCGATGCGCAGCTGAGTCTTGCCGTTCTTCGCCAGATAGTCGCCGAGGACATTTTCCAGGCTGCCCGGCGCAAAGGCTGCGGGAGCCGGGATACTCGCGGCGTATTGGGTCAGGCCCACGTATTGCACTTTCGGCTGGCGGGCGCGCTCGAACTCTTTGAACCCGTCTTCGACAAATACACGGCTCAGCTCGCGGGCACGGTCGGCGCGGAAGTTCATGAACACCACGGCGTCGCCGTCTTCGACCTTGACTGGCTCACCAATCGAAGTGGCTTTGACAAATTCGTCACTCTCGCCACGGGCGTAAGCCGCTTCCAGACCTTCCTGCGCGGTGGCTGCGTTGAATTCGCCGTTGCCGTCAACGATCAGGTTGTAGGCTTGGGCCACGCGATCCCAACGGTTGTCACGGTCCATCGCGAAGTAGCGGCCGATGATGCTGGCGATGCGGCCCTTGCCGAGGGCCTGGAACGTCGCGTCAAGCAGTTCGATCGACGATGCGGCGCTTTTCGGCGGCGTGTCGCGGCCGTCGAGGAAGGCGTGCAGGTAGATTTTTTCGGCGCCGCGCTTGAAGGCCAGTTCGGCCATGGCGATCAGGTGATCCTGGTGGCTGTGCACGCCGCCATCCGACAGCAGGCCCATGAAGTGCACGGCTTTGCCGGCGGCCACGGCTTTATCCACAGCGGCGCAGATGGTCGGGTTCTCGAAGAACTCGCCGTCGCGGATCGCTTTGGTCACACGAGTGAAGTCCTGATACACCACCCGGCCAGCGCCGAGGTTCATGTGGCCGACTTCGGAGTTGCCCATCTGGCCGTCCGGCAGACCGACGTCCATGCCGCTGCCCGAGATCAAGCCATTTGGCACGGTGGCCCAGAGGCGATCCAGTACAGGCTTCTTCGCCGCAAAAACGGCGTTGGATTCGGGGCTGTCGCTGTGACCGAAGCCGTCGAGAATGATCAGGACCAAAGGTTTAGGCGTGGTAGTCATGGAATCCACTCGTGGCTAATAAAGAAGAGGGCGATGGAAAAGGGAGTTGGAGTTTAAAGCGAAGTTCCGACGGCGTCACCGCCGGACGGGGTTTGGCCGACCATAGTGGCTGTGTATACTGGCCGACATTTTAACGCCCTGGAACCTCCTTCGATGGTTGCTCACCTGATTGAATTTGCCACTAACCACTACATTCTTGTCGGTATCTTCGTCGTACTGCTGGCTCTGCTGCTGGCGCACACGATGCAGGGCGGCGGTAAAAGCCTGAGCACCGGTGAGCTGACCGCACTGGTCAACAAAGATGCGGGCGTGGTGGTGGACATCCGTCCGGCCAAGGATTTCGCTGCCGGCCACATCGTTGGCGCCGTGAACATTCCACAGGACAAACTGGCTGCGCGTATCGGCGAGCTGGAAAAACACAAGGCCAAGACCATCATTCTGGTCGACGCTCTGGGCCAGACCGCCGGCACCCACGCCCGCGAGCTGATGAAATCCGGCTTCACCGCCGCCAAGCTGTCCGGCGGGATTTCCAGCTGGAAAGGCGACAACCTGCCGTTGGTGAAGTGATATGAGTGAAGTCATCGTCTACTCCAGCGATTACTGCCCTTACTGTTCGCGAGCCAAATACCTGCTCGAGAACAAAGGCGTGGCCTTCAAAGAGATCAAGGTCGATGGCAAGCCGCAGGTGCGTGCCGAAATGACCCAGAAGGCCGGGCGCACGTCCGTGCCGCAGATCTGGATCGGCGAAAAGCACATCGGCGGTTGTGACGATTTGTATGCCCTGGAGCGCGCCGGCAAGCTCGACGCGCTGCTCAAGGCCTGAACGGCTGCACCCACGTACAGCAATCCCTAAAGACCCAAGATCAGAAAGGATCTGAGATGACTGACCAACAGAACACTGCAGCCAGCGAAGAAGAAACCGCACCGCAATTCTCCTTGCAGCGCATCTACGTTCGCGACCTGTCTTTTGAAGCCCCGAAAAGCCCGGCGATCTTCCGTCAGCAGTGGGATCCGACCGTTGGTCTGGATCTGAACACTCGCCAGAAAGAACTTGAAGGCGATTTCTACGAAGTCGTGCTGACCCTGTCCGTGACCGTGAAAAACGGTGACGAAGTGGCCTTCATCGCTGAAGTGCAACAGGCCGGTATCTTCCTGATCAAGAACCTCGACCCGGCGTCGATGAGCCACACCTTGGGTGCGTTCTGCCCGAACATCCTGTTCCCTTACGCTCGTGAGACTCTGGACAGCCTGGTAACTCGCGGTTCGTTCCCGGCACTGATGCTCGCTCCGGTGAACTTCGACGCCCTGTACGCGCAAGAGCTGCAGCGCATGCAGGAAAGCGGCGAGACCCCAACCGTTCAGTAAACGGTCTGAGCGACAACGAAAAAAGCGCCGTTACAGGCGCTTTTTTCTTGCCTGATCGTTCCTACGCTCTGCGTGGGAACGATCAGGCATTTATTTTGCGGTGTTATTTGAAGTCGTTCTGGCGCCACGCTTCGTACACAGCCACGGCCACGGTGTTGGACAGGTTCAGGCTGCGGCAGCCTTCGCGCATCGGCAGGCGCAGGCGCTGTTCGGCGGGCAGGGCGTCCAGCACTTCTGGCGGCAGGCCACGACTTTCCGGGCCGAAGATGAACGCATCACCCGGCACAAACGCGGCATCGTGAAACGGCCGCGAACCCTTGGTGGTGAACGCGAACAACCGTGGGTTGCCCAGGCTTTCCAGGCAACTGGCGAGGTCGGCGTGGCGTTGCAGCGTGGCATATTCGTGGTAGTCGAGACCGGCGCGGCGCAGGCGCTTGTCGTCCATCTCGAAACCCAGCGGTTCGATCAAATGCAGGTGGCAGCCACTGTTGGCGCACAGCCTGATAACGTTGCCGGTATTCGGCGGAATTTCTGGTTGAAAAAGGATGACGTGAAACATGCACGGCTCCGAAGGTAAAGATGAGCGGCATTCTACGCCGCCTGTGGACAACCGTTCGAAACTATTCCCGCGGGTGATCGGTTCGCTGGCGATTGTCGGCGTGATGATCGGCCTGATGATCGGCCGCCTGACCACACCGGATCCGAGCGTGCTGCAACAGGTCGAGGTGATCGACGGCGGTCTGGTGGTCTGGTTCAACAACGAGCCGAAGCTGCACGGCGAGGTGGTCGACGGTGCCGTGGCGCTTCTGTTCCAGGCTGAAGGCAAGGCGCAGAAAGGCCAGCTCAAGCTCAACGGCAAAGACGTCAACTGGCGTACGCGAGCGAGTGATGGCGGGTTGTTGCTGACGGTGCTGGCGGCGCGGCCGCTGCAAGGTGACTGGACCGGCAGCGAGGTCGATGACCGCTGGCGGCTGGAGATCCATCTCCGGGAGCAATAAAAGCGGGAATCCCTGACCTGCCTGTATCAGGGTTCCCAAAACGGGGTGGACTTCGCTCGTAGCGTCGGTCCGTTGTAAAGAGGGAACCCCCGGCCTGCCTGTACCAAGGATCCCAAAAGGGTGGGCGCATCGCATTGCGATGTGCGCCCGGTGTAAAGAGGGGAATCCCCGGCCTGCCTGTACCAAGGTCCCCGAAACGGGTGGTGAATCGAATCACCTGTAAGAGGTATTGCAGGGGGCGTGCCAGTTTTTAATCTGCTGAAACAAAAAAGCTGATGAGAAACGCGAAAGCCCCGGAATTCGGGGCTTTCGTGTTTTTGGCGTTGTTGTTTTTCGGTGATTTTCACTAACGATCTGAACTGAAAGTTATGCTCGATTGCGGTTCAAGGTGCATTACTCTGGTGCACAGAGGACTAGTTGTGGGAGCGGGCTTGATCGCGAAGGCGTCGTGTCAGTCAACATCCTTTTCAATGACAAACCGCTTTCGCGAGCAAGCCCGCTCCCACATTGGATCTTTGATGTTCACGTAATGTGTGTTCACCGCAGACCTATAGGCTGTTTAACCCTCATCCCCCTCATCATCATCCCCACCATCAACCTTCATCCCCAGTTCCTTGATCTTGCGCGTCAGGGTGTTACGCCCCCAACCCAGCAAAACGGCGGCATCACGGCGACGCCCGGCGGTGTGCTTCAAAGCCGTTTCGATCATGATCCGCTCGAACGCCGGTACCGCGCTGTCGAGCAGGCTCGACTGGCCGCGGGCCAATGCCTGATCGGCCCACTGGCGCAACGCTTGCTCCCAGTTGGTCACTGGCGCCGAATCCTGCGGCAGGTTCAACAGTTCCGGTGGCAAGTCGCTAATGTGCACTTCACGGCCGGAGGCCATGACCGTGATCCAGCGGCAGGTGTTCTCCAACTGGCGTACGTTGCCGCCCCACGGCAGGTTTTTCAGGTATTCCTCGGTCTCGCTTTTCAGCAGCTTCGGCTCGACCGCCAGCTCTTGTGCGGCACGGCTGAGGAAGTGCTTGGCCAGGGTCGGGATGTCTTCGCGACGGTCCGACAGGCGCGGGATGTGGATGCGGATCACATTGAGGCGGTGGAACAAGTCCTCACGGAATTTTCCGGCGTGGACCAGGGTTTCCAGATTCTGGTGCGTCGCGGCGATGATCCGCACATCGACCTTGACCGGTACATGACCACCGACGCGGTAGAACTCGCCGTCGGCCAGCACCCGCAGCAAACGGGTTTGTGTATCTGCCGGCATGTCGCCGATTTCATCGAGGAACAGCGTGCCGCCATCGGCCTGTTCAAAGCGTCCGCGACGCAGGTTGGCTGCGCCGGTGAACGCGCCTTTCTCGTGGCCGAACAGCTCGGATTCCATCAGGTCCTTGGGGATTGCCGCCATGTTCAGCGCAATGAACGGCGAGGCTGCACGCGGGCTGTGGCGGTGCAGGGCATGGGCGACCAGTTCTTTACCGGTGCCGGATTCGCCGTTGATCAGCACGGTGATGTTGGAGTGGCTCAAGCGGCCGATGGCGCGAAACACTTCCTGCATCGCCGGCGCTTCGCCGATGATTTCCGGGGTGCGGGTCAGCGCGGGCACCACTTCCAGGCCTTGCTGTTCTTGCGCGTGCTGGTTGGCGCGTTTGACCAGCGACACCGCCTCATCCACGTCGAACGGCTTGGGCAGGTATTCGAAAGCACCACCCTGATAGGAGGCGACAGCGCTGTCCAGATCGGAGTGGGCAGTCATGATGATGACCGGCAACCGTGGGTGCTGCTCGCGGATCCGCGCCAGCAGATCCAGCCCGCTGGCACCCGGCATGCGGATATCGGAAATGATCACATCAGGCTGCTGACGGGCCAGACGACTCATCACGCCATCGGCGCTGTCGAAGCTCTGCGTGGTCATGCCTTCCTGCTGCAAGGCCTTTTCCAGAACCCAACGGATAGAACGGTCGTCATCGACGATCCACACGGTTTCACTACGGCTCATGTCGATGTGGCTCCTTGTTCCAGTGGCAGAAAGATCGAGAACGTGGTGTGGCCGGGGTGGCTGTCACACTCGATCAGGCCCTGGTGCTGGCTGATGATGTTCTGGGTAATGGCCAGGCCCAGCCCGGTACCGTCCGGGCGGCCGCTGACCATGGGAAAGAAAATGGTTTCCTGGAGTTCCGCCGGGATGCCCGGGCCGTTGTCGATGATCTCGATCTTGGTCACCAGACGATGGCGGACGTGGCCGATGGTGAACTGGCGCATGGTCCGGCTACGCAGGCTGATGCGGCCCAGGCGCAGCTCGTTCTGGCTGCTGATCGCCTGCATCGCGTTGCGCACGATGTTCAACACCGCCTGAATCATTTGCTCGCGGTCGATCAATACGTCGGGAATGCTTGGGTCGTAATCACGCACCAAGGTGATGCAGCCCTGACTTTCCGCTTCGACCAGTTGGCAAACGCGCTCGAGCACTTCGTGAACGTTGCACATGGCCAGCGACGGCAACTTGTTCGAGCCAAGCATGCGGTCGACCAGATTGCGCAGGCGGTCGGCCTCTTCAATGATCACGTTGGTGTAGTCGCGCAGGCTGTCTTCCGGCAGCTCTCGGGCCAGCAGTTGCGCGGCGCCACGAATGCCGCCGAGCGGGTTTTTGATCTCGTGGGCAAGACCGCGCACCAGCATCTTGCTGGTTTCCTGCTTCGACAGCTGGGCCTCTTCCTTGGTGATCCGCAGCAAGCGATCACGCGGGTGGACTTCCAGCAAAAGCAGGGTCGCGCCGTTGCTGAGGATCGGCGTCACCGCGTAATCCACGGTCAAGTTCTGACCGGTGAGGGCCGTGAGCATCGCTTCGCGCTTGGTGAACGGGTGTGCCTGTTCCACCGCCTGGCGCAGGGAATTGAGCGCTTCGGTGGATTCGGTGAACAGCTCGCTGATGAACTGCCCATGGCTACGCTGCCCGCTGATGGCGAGCAGCATCTCCGCCGCCGGATTCATGTACTCAAGGCGCAATTCGGCATCAAGCAAGATGGTAGCGGTGGTCAGGTTGTCGAGCAGCAAACGGGGGATTGCGTCACTTATAGTCATCAGGGCCTCTTTTGGGGGCGGAGCGTGCGCAACAAGCAAGCGTCGTTATCGGGAAAATGCAAAAACCAAACCAAGGCTCCGAAAAGAAGCGTTCAACCCCTGAAACGGGCGTTTGACGCTCGTTTGCGTGGCAGTCGGCCAGCTCTCGCGGGTACTTTCGAACCAAAATGGGTTGCAATGTGGGTACGGTGCAGCCTGTTGCACCAATATAGTGCGCAAAGCTGAATGGCGTTAAAAGAAACGCAGGAAGGGATTTTTCGGTTCTGGTGGTTTGTCCTTCAACGGACATTCCGGGCGCACGCCGTAATCCTCGTTAACGCAGGGTTTGACCTGGCGTTTCTGCGCCAGTGAGATGCGCAGCATGTGGAACGGCTGGTTGGCGGTGCGTTCGACGGTTCGGCCCTGCGCATCAAGAATCTCGATCGAAAGGTTGTGGCTGCCACGGTCGATATTGCTCAGCGGGAATACCGGACTAAGACCGGGCTCGCCAGTGACCTGGCCGTCGAGCAACAAGCGATAGCGATGGCCCGCTTGCAAGCCGGGCTCGCTGGTAACGCTGACAATCAACTCGCCGGCGCTGCTGCGAATGGTCGCGTCCGGCTCGGGCACCAGAACGCGCAGCATGTCGTAATGGAGCAGCGGTTGCTCCGGGGATTTCTTTGCGGTGGTAATCGGCCGTGCAGCGCTCGGATTGGCCGGCATGCGATTGCTGGTCGCCAGCGGCACCCGCTTGGCGTTGCCGCGTGGTTGGTCGGTGTAGACGCGGTTGCCTTGCGCATCGATGTAGGTGAACACCTCGGCCGAGGCTTGCAGCGTGATCATCGCCAACAAGGCGATCAGCCATGGACGAATCATGGCTTGTGTACCCGCTGTACGGTAAAGACCACCACCGGGCTCTGCTGGATGATTGCCTCGCCATCGATGACCTGAACGGCAAGTCGATGTTCGCCACGGTCGACATTCACCAATTGCAGGATCGGCACGTTGCCTGGCTGCCCGTAAGGCTCATCATCCAATACCAGTCTCAATTGATGCGGCGGCTGCAAGCGCGGCTTGATCAGCACATTGACAGTGAAGGTGCCGTTGTTGGCGCGCAGGGCTTCTTCGGTGGGCATGCCGGCGAGTTCGAGAATCTCGTAGGCGCTGCGCACGGGCTCACGGCTATCGGAGATGGGCGCGGCGGGTGCGCTCGGCCCCTGAGGCTCAACGCTGTTGAGTGGCGGTAACTCAACCGTCTGCGCCTTGACCCCCTCCGGCGAGTGATCGCTGTACACCGTATTGCCGTTGGCGTCGGTGTACTTGTAGATCTGCGCGGCGGCGGGCAGGGCGATCACCAGCAACAGGAAGAGAAAACCACGACCCATGGATTCGACCGATCAACGATGAGAGTGGATGCAGCATAGGCCAGGGGCGGCGGTAAGCCCAACCGGGACAACATCCGCTCACACAAACCGGCCGATTCTGAACGGCTTTCAACTGCTGAAGTTGAGCATGCGTTTTTGCCTGCCAACGGGCACGACGGGTTTTGGACACCCCTCGGGGCCGGGATAGGTTTGCTGTCCGGTCTCGTCGTACTGCGTGGTGCAACCGACAGGCCCTTTGTCGTAAAACGCCCGGCTTTTAACCACGCCGTTACGGTGATAGCACAATTGCTCGCCGGTCAGGTCGCCCGCGTGTTCATAGGTTTTGACTTGTCGCTGATTGATGTTCAGCAGACTGAAACCCACGCGATTCTTTTGGCATTCGATCTGCCCATTGTCGTAATAACTGATGTCGGTGATATGGTCGTTATCGCCAATGATCGTCTCACTGGTCTTGCGACCGGTTTCATAGTTGTAATCAGTGGATGCTTGGCGATCACCGTAGAGGAAGTCGGTCTCCGACGACAATTTGCCATGGGTGAAGTGTCGGGTTATCCCGCAGCGGTCGACGGTCGGGTGACCATCCTTGTCAAAACGGCACCAGTTGGACTCTTCATAAAGCACTTCCTGGTCATCGTATTGTTTCATCGAGCCGACAAAGCGGCGCAGCTCGAAACGTCCGACGGTGGCGGGAGTGCCGTCACGCAAGAAGGTCAGATAGGGGCCTTCGCGCTCATCGTTGTGCCAGGAGATGTCATTGATCAATGCGCTGCCGTCGCTGCTGTAATCCAGTGCGCGGCCTTCTTTCTTGCCGTTTTCGTAATGACGCAAGTTCAGCAGTTTGCCGTCGGCGTTGTAGAACTCCTGTGTGCCGGACAATACATCGGCCTTGTAATGCTCGATTAGAATCACGACGCCATTGGCATCGGTTTCCCGCAGTTCACCTTCTTTTTTCCCAGCCACGAAGTTAACGCTCTGGCTGTGGCCCTTGTCGGTCTTGAGGGTCCATGGACCGCTTTTCAGGCCGTTTTCGAAGGCGCCGCTGCCGATCGCGGTCACCCATGGGCCTTCGCGCTGGTCGTTGCGGTAGTTGCCGCGCTCGATCACGGTGCCAGTGATCTCTTCGCTCGGGCCGTCGAGTACGCCGTGCAGGTACGTCTGGAATCCGGTCGTGGTGTTATCGGGATCGCCATCGTCGAGAATTGTCCAGCGCCCCTCGCGTGCGTCATCGACATACTGGCCGGTGTAGCTTTTCGAGTAATGGGTCTCGGTCCATTCGCCCTGTCGTTTGCCTGCCACATAGTTGCCGCTGGCCGAATATTTGTATTCCTTGGCGAACGACCAGGTGCCAGTACGCAGACCTTTTTCGTAAGCGCCCTGGGCACTGATGTCGCCGAAATTGAATGAAACCGAAGCGCCATCCTCGCTGCCAATGAAGGTGGCGGGAGTGGTTTCCCAGGCCATGCGGCCCACTTGATAGTTATAGAGCGTGCGATCGCCGTCTTTCACGGACGTATCGATGTCGCGCCAGAATGTGACAGTCAGAAAACGCCCGTTTTTTTCCTGATAGGTTTTTTTGAAGTAGTGCTGATCCGTACCGGGCGTGTTGATGTCCAGTGGCTTGGTCTGTTCATCGAAATAACCGACCAGCGTTCCTGCGGTGAGGTCGAGTTGGTCGAATTCGGGAATGCCCGATTGCGTGTAGCGCAATCGATAGTTGATCGGCGTGAGCTGCGCCAGTGCTTTCTTGATGGTGAGGGCGTCCAGCCGCTTCTGGCCTGCGGCAATTCGGTCGAGGGCTTTTTGCAGTCCTGTGACGCGAGTGTAGAGCTGACTGCTGGCGTCGTATTTGTAGGCGTAAATCCGGTACTTCGTTTGCTGCTTGAAGAGCACCAGGCGGATGGGGTCTTCGCTGTCGATTGGCGTCAAAAATACCGATTCGATGGTTGCCTGGCCGAAGTCATCCAGTAACTGCGGGCTCGCCTCGGGCGTGTCGCAGATGCAGTAGTAACCTTTGACGCCCTTGGCTTCCTTGATGAACGCCAGCGTCGCCGAGCTTTCCTGCAAGCCCTCGATCAGCGGGTGGGCCAACGGTTTGTCTTCATAGAACGCTGCTGCGCCGGCCATTTGGCAGGCGAGGCCGGCCGTCAGGGCGATGGCCCATAACCACTTCATGCGAATCCCTTCGTCAAGGCGCCGGACGGGCGCTGAGGCGGCGGATTATCCATGGAAGCGCGGGCACAAAAAAGGCCTCCCGAAGGAGGCCTCTTTTTGTCACGCCGCGTGCTGCAGCGCTACCGGATCAGCAGCTGTAGTACAGCTCATATTCCAGTGGGTGCACGAAGGTGCGGACCTTGATTTCTTCTTCGGATTTCAGCGCGATGTAAGCGTCGATGAAGTCGTCGGAGAACACGCCGCCCTTGGTCAGGAACGCACGGCCCTTGTCCAGCTCTTCCAGGGCTTCTTTCAGGCTGCCGCAAACTTGTGGGATCTCTTTCGCCTCTTCAGGCGGCAGGTCATACAGGTTTTTGTCAGCGGCATCGCCTGGGTGGATCTTGTTCTGGATACCGTCCAGACCGGCCATCAGCAGTGCTGCGAATGCCAGGTACGGGTTGGCAGCCGGATCCGGGAAACGCGCTTCGATACGACGGCCACGTGGGCTGTTGACGTAAGGAATACGGATCGAGGCGGAACGGTTGCGAGCCGAGTAGGCCAGCATTACCGGAGCTTCGAAGCCTGGCACCAGACGCTTGTAGGAGTTGGTGGCCGGGTTGGTGAAGCCGTTCAGTGCCTTACCGTGCTTGATGATGCCGCCGATGAAGTACAGGGCGGTTTCGGACAGGCCGGCATAGCCTTCGCCAGCGAAGGTGTTCTTGCCATCTTTGGCGATGGACATGTGGACGTGCATGCCCGAACCGTTGTCGCCGTACAGTGGCTTAGGCATGAAGGTCGCGGTGCGGCCGTAAGCGTCAGCAACGTTGTGTACAACGTATTTCAGAGTCTGAACTTCGTCAGCTTTCTTCACCAGGGTGTTGAACTTGACACCGATTTCGTTCTGACCGGCAGTCGCCACTTCGTGGTGGTGAACTTCAACGGTCTGGCCCATTTCTTCCAGTGCGTTGCACATGGCAGTACGGATTTCGTGGTCGTGGTCGAACGGCGGAACCGGGAAGTAGCCACCTTTGACGCCTGGACGGTGGCCTTTGTTGCCGCCTTCGATGTCCTGGTCGGACATCCACGAACCTTGTTCGGAGTAGATCTTGAACATCGAGCCGGAAATGTCCGACTTGAACTTCACTTCGTCGAAGATGAAGAATTCTGGCTCTGGGCCAGCGAAGACGGTGTCACCGATACCGGTGGTCTTCAGGTATTCCTCGGCGCGGTGAGCGATGGCGCGTGGGTCACGATCGTAACCTTGCATGGTCGACGGTTCGATGATGTCGCAGACCAGGATCAGGGTCGCGTCTTCGGTGAACGGGTCGAGCACGGCAGTGTCGTCGTCCGGCAGCAGGATCATGTCGGAGGCTTCGATGCCTTTCCAGCCAGCGATGGAGGAACCGTCGAACATCTTGCCGACTTCGAAGAAGTCGTCTTCCAGCGCATCGCGAGCCGGCATGGTCACGTGGTGCTGAGTGCCTTTGGTGTCCGTGAAGCGCAGATCAATCCACTTGACGTCATGATCTTTGATGAGTTGAACCGACTTCGACATAGTGTCCTCCGGGTGGCTTAGGGCTTGGTAGTGGATGCCCTTAATATGGGTGATGCCG
Source organism: Pseudomonas sp. FW305-7 (assembly GCF_058786735.1). Classification (NCBI taxonomy): domain Bacteria; kingdom Pseudomonadati; phylum Pseudomonadota; class Gammaproteobacteria; order Pseudomonadales; family Pseudomonadaceae; genus Pseudomonas; species Pseudomonas sp. FW305-7. The sequence goes on along the minus strand of NZ_JBYSZA010000010.1, from coordinate 45,507 downwards.
GCGCAGATAGTCTGCCAAGGCAACCTGCCTCACAAGGGAGCAAATTGCATGCCAGTGCCCCAGCATGGGTTTTTTGCCCCAAATTCACGCTTATTAAGGTGCAAACCGTCTTAAAGCGTAAATTCTCGCCCTCTAATGTGGCGTCACAATCGCAAAATGACCTGTTTTGGTGCGTGCAAAACCTTCTGCACATTAACTGGTTAAACCTTGAGCAATTTCCGCTATAATCCGCGCCCCCCTTTTTCGGCTGGCCCTGCGCGCGCTGTTTTCATGAAACTAATCGTAAAAGTCTTCCCCGAGATCACCATCAAGAGTCGACCTGTCCGGACGAAATTTATCCGCCAGTTGGCCAAAAACATCCGCGCCGTGCTCCGCGATCTGGACCCGGCTGTGGTGGTGAACGGTGTGTGGGACAACCTCGAGCTGGAAACCCGTGTTACCGACGCCAAAGCCTTGAAAGAGATGGGCGAGCGCCTGACCTGCATGCCGGGCATCGCGCACTTTCTGCAGATCGACGAGTACCCGCTGGGGGACTTCGACGACATCACCGAAAAGTGCAAACAGCACTACGGTGATGCGCTGGCCGGAAAGATTTTCTCGGTGCGCTGCAAGCGTGCAGGCAAGCATGCGTTCAGCTCGATGGACGTCGAAAAATACGTCGGCAGCAAGCTGCGTCGTGAATGCGGTGCTGCCGGAATCGACCTGAAAGCGCCGGAAATCGAAGTCCGCATCGAAGTTCGCGACAAACGGTTGTTTGTGATTCACAGCCAGCACAACGGCATCGGCGGTTACCCGCTGGGTGCGTTGGAGCAGACCCTGGTATTGATGTCCGGCGGCTTTGATTCGACTGTTGCGGCCTACCAGATCATGCGTCGCGGCCTGATGGCGCACTTCTGCTTCTTCAATCTGGGCGGGCGTGCCCACGAATTGGGCGTGATGGAAGTCGCGCATTTCATCTGGAAGAAGTACGGCAGTTCGCAACGCGTGCTATTTGTCAGTGTTCCGTTCGAAGAAGTGTTGGGCGAAATTCTCGGCAAAGTCGATAACAGTCATATGGGCGTCGTATTGAAGCGTATGATGTTGCGCGCGTCCTCGGCCATTGCCGACCGACTGCACATCGATGCGCTGGTCACGGGTGAGGCGATCTCCCAGGTGTCGAGCCAGACGCTGCCGAACCTGTCGGTGATCGATTGTGTGACTGACAAACTGGTCTTGCGCCCGCTGATTGTCGCGCACAAACAGGACATCATCGACACGGCTAACGAAATAGGCACCGCCGATTTCGCCCGGCACATGCCGGAATACTGCGGGGTGATCTCGGTTAACCCGAAGACCGCTGCCAAACGTGGCCGCGTCGAACACGAAGAGAAAGAATTCGACATGGCGGTGCTCGAGCGTGCGCTCGCCAACGCCAAACTGGTCGCCATCGATCGAGTCATCGACGAATTGGGCCAGGATTTGCAAATTGAAGAAGTCGGCGAAGCGCTGGCCGGTCAGATCGTCATCGACATCCGTCACCCGGACGCCGCTGAAGACGAACCGCTGGAGCTTGCCGGCATAGAGGTACAGACGATGCCGTTCTATGCAGTGAACGCACGTTTCAAGGAACTGGACCCTACTCGCCAGTACCTGCTGTATTGCGACAAAGGCGTGATGAGTCGCCTGCATGCCCACCATTTGCTCAGTGAGGGGCATGCCAATGTGCGCGTTTATCGACCGAGCTAAGTGCCCGGGGCTGTTTGCCTGTGGCCTGCGTCACCGGCCCCCCGACACCGCCGTCAAGCTGTAACGGCCATGCCGGACACTACTGCTAATCGCTGCCAAGACTTGTCAGCAAACCGAATCCTCTGATCGAGATACACAAGTGATCGAAAATCTACGCAACATCGCCATCATTGCCCACGTTGACCATGGTAAAACCACCCTGGTAGACAAACTCCTGCGTCAATCCGGCACCCTGGAGCGCAACGAGCTCAACGACGAGCGCGTGATGGACTCCAACGACCAGGAAAAAGAGCGCGGTATTACCATTCTGGCGAAAAACACCGCCATCAACTGGAACGGCTACCACATCAACATCGTGGACACCCCGGGCCACGCCGACTTCGGCGGCGAAGTTGAACGCGTAATGTCGATGGTTGACTCCGTTCTGCTGCTGGTTGACGCTCAAGACGGCCCTATGCCGCAAACCCGTTTCGTGACCAAGAAGGCTTTCGAAGCCGGCCTGCGTCCAATCGTGGTCATCAACAAGGTAGACCGTCCAGGCGCGCGTCCGGACTGGGTTCTGGACCAGATCTTCGACCTGTTCGACAACCTCGGTGCGACCGAAGAACAACTGGACTTCCAGGTTGTTTACGCCTCGGCCCTGAACGGCATTGCCGGTCTGGATCACACCGCCATGGCTGAAGACATGACCCCGCTGTACCAAGCGGTTGTCGACCACGTTCCGCCTCCGGCTGTTGACCGTGATGGTCCGTTCCAGATGCAGATCTCCGCTCTGGACTACAACAGCTTCCTGGGTGTTATCGGTGTTGGCCGTATCGCTCGTGGTCGCGTCAAGCCGAACACCCCGGTTGTCGCTATCAGCGCCGACGGCAAGCGCCGCAACGGTCGTATCCTGAAGCTGATGGGTCACCACGGTCTGCACCGCATTGACGTTGAAGAAGCAGCGGCCGGCGACATCGTCTGCATCAGCGGCTTCGACGAGCTGTTCATCTCCGACACCCTGTGCGACATCAACACCGTTGAGGCGATGAAGCCGCTGACCGTTGACGAGCCAACCGTTTCCATGACCTTCCAGGTAAACGACTCGCCATTCTGCGGTAAAGAAGGCAAGTTCGTGACCTCGCGTAACATCAAGGATCGTCTGGACAAAGAGCTGCTGTACAACGTTGCACTGCGCGTTGAAGAAGGCGACTCGGCTGACAAGTTCAAGGTTTCCGGCCGTGGTGAGCTGCACCTCTCGGTACTGATCGAAACCATGCGTCGCGAAGGCTTCGAGCTGGCCCTGGGCCGTCCTGAAGTGATCATCCGTGAAGTTGACGGCGTGAAGCAGGAACCGTTCGAAAACGTGACCATCGACATCCCTGAAGAATCGCAGGGCAAGGTCATGGAAGAGATGGGTCTGCGTAAGGGCGACCTGAGCAACATGGTGCCGGATGGCAAGGGCCGTGTTCGTCTGGAATACAACATCCCTGCTCGCGGTCTGATCGGTTTCCGTAACCAGTTCCTGACCCTGACCAACGGTGCTGGCATCCTGACCTCGATCTTCGACCGTTACGCTCCAGTGAAGTCGGGCCACATGTCCGGCCGTCAGAACGGCGTTCTGGTTTCGGTTGAAACCGGCAAGGCACTGACCTACTCGCTGGAAACCCTGCAGGCTCGTGGCAAGCTGTTCGTAGAACACGGCCAGGAGATCTACAACGGTCAAATCGTTGGTCAGAACAGCCGCGACAACGACCTGGGTGTGAACCCAACCAAAGGCAAGAAGCTCGACAACATGCGTGCTTCGGGTAAAGACGAAACCATCGCTCTGGTACCACCTGTTCGCTTTACTCTAGAACAGGCTCTGGAATACATCCAGGAAGACGAGCTGTGCGAAGTTACTCCTAAGTCCATCCGTCTTCGCAAGAAGATCCTGGACGAAAGCGAGCGTACCCGCGCTGCCAAGAAAGCCAAGGCGTAATTTAGCCCGAGCTTGAAAAAACGCCCCCGGTCGCGAGACCGGGGGCGTTTTTGTTTGTCTGGGATTTGTGTGGTGTGTGCACTGGCCTATCGCTGGCAAGCCAGCTCCCACTGGGTTATGGGTCGTATATAAAATATGTGTACGACCACAATCATTGTGGGAGCTGGCTTGCCAGCGATGGCGGCCGATCAGCCGCTGAACGTTTCAGGGCAGATCAAAACTTCTCGATCGCCCGGAAATTCTGTTCGCGCACCACTTCCTTCGGCTTGTACGCACAATACCCCGGACGCGGGCCGATCTTCGGGTGATTGCGGCAGGTATCAGGGCGCTTGTCATAAATGGTGCACAGGCGGCTCTTACGATCCAGGTAGTAGCAATCGTTGTTGCTCATGCGCTGGAGGGTAAAGATCCCCGACTTCTGATTGAAGCGTTCGACCAGCCCTTCCTTTTGCAGGCGCTTGGCGATGTTCTTCGGCGGATCGCCCAGTTCGAACTCGTCGACCACACCGATGCGCACCAGATCCTTGATCTTCACCTCGACTGGCAGCGTGCAGCAGCTGGAGATGCAGGAACCGCACATCGGGGCCGAATATTTGGCCCACGTATCGAGACGATCGATCTCGGCGGCAGCAATCAGGTTGGGCTTCATCATCGGGAGTTACCAGGCGTGTGTGCATCAGGGCGCGCGATCATACCGGGACTGGTGGATTTTTGAACAACCTTTCGCCAGATTTTTTCTGCATGCAGGCTTTTTGCCGGACAGTTCGGCACGGCCCCTGCATTCATTAGCTCATCCGCCAGGGTAATGCCGGGCCATCTCACCGTCTCAGGAAAAACTGCCGAACCTGCGCCGCTACCGTCGGTCAGACCGTCTAGGCTCAGACAATTCCCCGCTCGCTCGAGGTCCTATCGATGACTCAAGAACCACTAGTTCGCGAAGCAGAGGTGGCCGCATTCCGCGACGCCGTCCTGACCAAACTCACCTATGCGGTGGGTAAAGACCCCGATCACGCCTTCGACCATGACTGGTTTGAAGCGATTGCTTTGGCCGCGCGCGACCACATGGTCGAGCACTGGATGGACCACACGCGCCAGATCTACCGCAAAGGTCAGAAGCGGGTGTACTACCTCTCGCTGGAATTTCTCATCGGCCGTTTGCTCTATGACAGCCTGAGCAACCTCGGCCTGCTCGACGTCGCCCGTGAAGCGTTGACCGAACTCGGTGTCGATCTGGAACGCATCCGACTGCTGGAGCCGGATGCGGCGCTCGGCAACGGCGGCCTCGGTCGTCTGGCGGCGTGCTTCATGGAAAGCATGTCGACCCTCGGCATCGCCGGACACGGCTACGGCATTCGTTATGAACATGGCTTGTTCCGCCAAGCGATCGTCGATGGCTGGCAGCAAGAACAGACGGAGCATTGGCTGGATTTCGGCAACCCGTGGGAGTTCGAACGGCCAGAAGTCGTTTACAGCATCGGCTTTGGTGGCAGCGTCGAAACCGTCACTGATGCCAGCGGCAAAACCAAGCAAGTCTGGTCGCCAGCGGAGACCGTCCGCGCGATTGCCTATGACACACCCGTAGTCGGCTGGCGCGGAGCGAGCGTCAACACCTTGCGCCTGTGGCGTGCCCGGGCCATGGAAGATTTGCACCTGGAGCGTTTCAACGCCGGTGACCACCTCGGTGCTGTCGCCGAAGTGGCCCGTGCTGAAAGCATCTCCCGCGTGCTCTACCCGGCGGACAGCACTGAAGCGGGGCAGGAACTGCGTCTGCGCCAGGAATACTTCTTCGTCGCCGCCTCCTTGCAGGATTTGCTGCGGCGTCATCGCAACATGCACACCTCGGTGCTGACCTTGGGCGATCACGCGGCGATCCAGCTCAACGACACGCACCCCTCGATTGCCGTCGCCGAACTGATGCGCCAACTGGTCGACGTCTACGACGTGGCCTGGGATGCGGCGTGGCAAGTCACCGTCGACACGCTGTCGTACACCAACCACACGTTGCTGCCGGAAGCGCTGGAAACCTGGCCAGTCGGTTTGATGGAACGCATGCTGCCGCGACACATGCAGATCATCTATCTGATCAATGCCCAGCACATCGACTCGCTGCGTGCCAAAGGCATTCACGATTTCGACGTGCTGCGCGCGGTGTCGCTGATCGAGGAAGACAACGGTCGCCGGGTGCGTATGGGCAACCTCGCGTTTCTTGGTTCGCACAGCGTCAATGGCGTGTCCGGGCTGCACACGCAACTGATGCGCAAAACCGTGTTTGCCGAACTGCACAAGCTCTACCCGGAGCGGATCAACAACAAAACCAACGGCATCACCTTCCGCCGTTGGTTGTTCCAGGCCAACTCTGAACTGACCTCGATGCTGGTCGATTCTCTCGGCCCGGATGTGCTGGATAACCCCGAAGAACGCTTGCTTGATCTGGAACCGTTCGCCGAGAAAACTGCGTTCCGCAAAGCCTTTGCCGAGCAGCGCCTGCACAGCAAAAAAGCCCTGGCCTATCTGATTCACGAGCGTCTGGGCATCGCGGTCAATCCGGCGGCGATGTTCGACGTCCAGGTCAAACGGATCCACGAATACAAACGCCAGTTGCTCAACCTGCTTCACACCGTGGCGCTGTATCAGGCCATTCGCGCCGAGCCTGAAGTCGACTGGGTGCCGCGAGTGAAAATCTTCGCCGGTAAAGCGGCCGCGAGTTATCACCAGGCCAAGCTGATCATCAAACTGACCAACGACATCGCGCGGGTGGTGAACAACGACCCGACCGTACGTGGTTTGCTGAAAGTGGTGTTCCTGCCCAATTACAACGTCAGCCTGGCGGAGAGCATTATTCCGGCGGCGGATTTGTCCGAGCAGATATCCACCGCCGGTTTCGAGGCGTCGGGCACCAGCAACATGAAGTTCGGCCTCAACGGCGCACTGACCATCGGCACGCTGGACGGTGCCAACGTGGAAATGTGCGAGCGCATCGGCGCCGAGCACATGTTCATCTTCGGTCTCAGCGCCCAGCAGGTTGAAGCGCGCAAACAGAACCACGAGTTCAGCGCCGCACCGGACATTGCCGCCTCCCATCGATTGAACGATGTGCTGCAAGCGATCCGCAGCGGGGTGTTCTCGCCGGATGACACGTCGCGTTATACCGGGCTGATCGATTCGCTGGTGGACTACGACCGCTTCCTCGTCTGTGCCGACTTCGATTCCTACTGGGAAGCGCAGAAACGCGTCGAAGAGCACTGGCACGACAGCAACAACTGGTGGCGTTCGGCGGTGCTCAACACCGCGCGGATGGGCTGGTTCTCGTCCGACCGGACGATTCGCGAGTACGCCACCGACATCTGGAAAGCGCTGGAGTAACTTTCCGCAACAATTGTGCGCAAGGCCCAACGTTTGTTGGGCCGGATCGATATACTGAGCGCCGGTTAGCGGGCCGCATCAGGCGCCGCATATCACTGAAAGGATTGAACCCTGTGGCGAGGGGATTTATCCCCGATGGACAGCGCAGCTGTCCCAAGATTCTTTGGGCCGCTTCGCACCCCATCGGGGATGAATCCCCTCGCCACAAAGGCTCACTCCTACAGGGTTTGTGCCTAGACTGAGGCAATCGCCGGACTCGCCCCGCCTTGGGGCCGCTTAGGGATATCGACCATGCAATGGATGTTCATGTTGATCGGGCTGGTGCTTGGCTGGCTGCTCGATGAGTCGTTCAGCTCGGCGCTGTTGGGCGCGTTGCTGGGTTTGGCGATCGGGCAGACGATCCGCATCGCGCGGCTTGGCTCGCAGGCGGCGGAACAGCAGCGTCAATTTGAACAGGCGAAAGTCGCCTTGCAGGCCGTCGAACAGCGTCTGTTTTTGCTGGAAGGCGCGCCGCTCCGTGCAGCGCCACCTCCGAGTGCGGCACCTGCCGCCGAGCCAGTCGCCGAACCCGCCAAAGTTGTCGAAGAGGCGCCGATTCCAGCCCCAGAACTGGTCTGGGAACTGCCGGCCGATCTGGAACCGCTATCCGCCGTCGCTCGCGAAACCAGCCAACAGCTACCGGACGATGTCTGGCGTCTGGACGCCGTTACGCCTGAACCTGAACCCCGACAACCAGCCGAGCCCCGTGGCCCGAATCTCATCGAGCGCGGCCTCGACGCGGCGCGTAACTGGCTGTTCGGCGGCAACACCGTGCTGCGCGTCGGTGTGGTGCTGTTGTTCTTCGGTCTGGCATTCCTGCTGCGCTACGCCACCGAAGGCATGGTCGTGCCGATCGAGTTGCGTTACGCCGGGGTCGCGGCGGCGGCGCTGGGCCTGCTGGCGCTGGGCTGGTGGCTACGTCATCGCAACAGCCATTACGCGTTGATGCTGCAAGGCACCGGGATCGCGGTGCTGTACCTGACGGTGTTTGCGGCGATGCGTTTGCATCCGTTGCTTGATCCTTCGGCGGCACTTGGCTTGCTGGTGGCGGTGACGGTGTTCTCGGCGATTCTGGCGATCACCCAAGACTCGCTGGCGCTGGCAGCGGTGGCCGCGCTGGGCGGTTTCGCCGCGCCGATCCTGACCTCGACCGGCGCTGGCAACCATGTCGCGTTGTTCAGTTATTTCGCCTTGCTCAACGCTGGCATTCTCACCATCGCCTGGTTCAAGGCCTGGCGGCTGCTCAACCTGATCGGCTTCGTCGGCACCTTCGGCATCGGTTTCGCCTGGGGCCTGCGTTCGTACACGCCGGAGCTTTTGTGGAGCACCGAGCCGTTCCTGATTCTGTTCTTCCTGATGTACCTCGCCATCGGCCTGCTGTTCGCTCGGCGCAAGTTGCTCGACATGCCCGACGCGCCGGCGGACGGCGACCGTGACGCGCTCCTGCAATGGTCGGCGCGCAAGGGCGATTACGTTGATGGGACGATGTTGTTTGGCCCGCCGATCATTGGTTTCGGTTTGCAGTTTGCGTTAGTGCAGCATCTAGAGTTCGCCGCCGCGTTCAGCGCCCTCGCGCTGGGCATGATCTACATGGCGCTGGCCAAGGTATTGATGGGCGGACGCGCGATTTTGCTGGGTGAGACCTGTCTGGCGCTCGGGGTGATTTTTGCCAGTCTGGCGATCCCGCTGGGGCTCGATGCGCGCTGGACGTCGGCGGCGTGGGCGGTGGAAGGCGCGGGGATTTTCTGGCTCGGTTTGCGACAGCATCGACCGTTCGCCCGGGCCTTTGCCTTGCTGCTGCAACTCGGTTCGGCGTTGGCGTTCCTCAGTCAGTTGAATGTCGGCGAGAGCAGTCTGCTCGATGGCGCTCCGCTTGGCGCATTGATGCTCGGCGCGGCGCTGCTGTTCAGCTTCTATCAACTGCGCCAAGCCGCGTCGGAGCAGACGTCGCCGTGGGAGCGCCAAGGCTTGCCGGTGCTGGCGTGTCTGGGGCTGACCTTCCTCTATCTGCTGGCGCCATTGTTCTTCTTCGTTCAAGGCACGGCGATCAGTTGGGCACTGGCCGGGCTGGCAACGTTATTAGTTGGTCTGCGCCTGCAATCGCGCACGTTCCTGTTCACCGCATTTGCCGTGCAACTGCTCGGCGGCGCGTTGTTCCTGTTGCGTCTGCAAGGCGCGGGCGAGGACTCTGCGGCGGTGTTCAGTGCCGGTTGGAGCGGCTTGCTCAGTGCGTCGCTGATCGGTCTGGCGCTGATCGCCGGCATGTTGCTGGCGGCGCGCGATGAGATGGTGCGCGGTGACGTGCGTCTGCTGCGCGGCTTGTCGGTGGTGCTGTTGGCCGGTCTGGTGCTGATCAATCTGGCGGTGCTGTTCGTGCTGCCGTGGCAGACCGCGAGCGCGGTGTGGGCGGCGAGTGGTCTGTTGATCATCTGGCTGAGCCTGTACCTCAAGCAGCGTGTGAGTTTTGTCTTCGGTCTGCTGTTGCAGTTGATCGGTGGCGCGGCGTTTTTGCTGGCCGGCCCCGAGTTGCTCGGGCCGCTGTCCAGCGAAGGGCTGAAGCCGTTGGCCCACGGCGGCTTCTGGACTCCGTTGGTGCTGGGGCTGGCGGCGATGATCGGCGCGTGGCGTCTGCAATTGGGTAATCACGCCTCGGCATTTGATGCGCTGAGTTTGCAACGCTTGTCCGAGGTCTCGCTGGTGTGGGGCGCCGGTTGGTGGGCGCTGGCGTGGGTCAGCGAGGTGCTGCGATTTGCGCCGTTGAATCTACAGGGCACACTTTTGTTGTTGGTCGCGGCACTGAGTGTCGCACTCTGGACCTTGTTGTCTCTGCGTCTGAAATGGCCGGCGTTGGGCCTGCTCTGCACGTTGCTGATTCCGGCGGCGGGACTGGTGTTATTGGCGGCGTGGCATTCGCGTTATCACCCGGCGGCAGACTTCGGCTGGCTGGCGTGGGCATTGGTGTTCACCGTGCACTTCTTCAGTCTGCGCCGGTTGCAACCGATGCTGCCGGCCCGCGCTTTGAGCACTGCGCATGTGCTCGGTTGCTGGCTGCTGATCGGCGTGCTGGCGCTGGAATTGCGCTACGGCTTGCTGCTGTTGTCCGAGCAATACAACGCCTGGCGCTGGCTGGGTTGGGCGATTCTGCCGAGCCTGTATCTGCTTATGGCGGCTGCACCGCGTAACTGGCCATGGCCGGTGGCGGCGTTTGCCCGCGAATACCGTTTGTACGCCGCTGCACCGCTGGCGGTGCTGATGCTTGGCTGGTTCTGGCTGGCCAACGGCGTCAGCGATGGCAATGCCGAACCGCTGCCGTACGTGCCACTGCTCAATCCGCTGGAACTGGGTCTGCTGTTCGCCTTGTTCGGCGTTTACGTCTGGTCGCGCAGTGCGGTGTCGCAGTTGTCGATCCGGCAGGACTACGCTGATAACGCTACGCAACTGATCGCCGGGGTTTCGCTGTTCGCCTTCTGCACGGCATTGGTGACCCGTGCCGCGCATCATTGGGCGGGCATTCCGTTCGAGCTGGATCAACTGCTGGAATCGATGCTGGTGCAGGCCGGGTTGTCCATCGTCTGGACGCTGATGGCGCTGGGGCTGATGATCGGCGGGCATTTGCGTCATCGTCGTGAGGTGTGGCTGATCGGCGCGGCGCTGATTGCGCTGGTAGTGGCCAAACTGATTTTTGTCGAACTGAGTAACCGTGGCGGTCTCGCCCGGATCGTTTCGTTTATCGGCGTCGGCGTGTTGTTGCTGGTGGTGGGCTATTTCGCGCCGCTACCACCCAAACGCGTCGAAGCCGAGCCGGCGGCGGGCAAGCCTGTGCCGGAAACCGAAGGAGTTTCATCTTGAGTCGCATGCGAAATCTGGGGTGGTTGGCGTTGGGCGTGGTGATGGCGGCCGGCGCCCAGGAAAAACCGGCGGACTTCGCCACGCAGGTGCCGCTGACGGTCAGCGGCAATGGCCCGTGGTATCGCCTCGAACTGCCGCTGAGCGTGCAATTGCAGGCGCGTCAGACTGATCTGAGTGACTTGCGGGTGTTTAACGCCGCTGGCGAAGTGCAAGCCTATGCCTTGGCTCGCGAATCGGCGCAGACCCGCGACGACGGCCAGTTGCATGAGGTCAAGTGGTTCCCGCTGTACACCGCCGCCGACGCCACGGAGCGCGCGCCGAACGTGCGCGTGCAATCCACCACCACGGGCACGCTGGTTGAAGTGCAACCGTCCAGCCAGTTGGAGGCCGGTGAAGAAGTGCTGCGTGGCTGGCTGCTCGATGCCAGTGCGATCAAGGCGCCGTTGCAACAGCTGATCCTCGACTGGACCAGCGAGCGCGATGGCTTCCAGCGTTTCAGCATCGAGGCCAGTGACGACTTGCAGCACTGGCAACCGTGGGGCGAAGGCCAGGTGGCGCGGCTGACCTTTTCCGATGAGCGCATCGAACAGCACGAAGTGACGTTACCCGGGCAATCCGCCCGCTATGTGCGCCTGCTGTGGGAATCGCCGAATTCGGCACCGACCCTGACCTCGGCGCAACTGAAAAGCAGCGACCCGCGCAACGTGCCGCTGCCGTTGGTCTGGTCGCCAGAGCTGGCCGGCAGCAGCACCAAGGCTGGCGAATACACCTGGCAATTGCCGATGGGGCTCAACGTCGAGCGGGTGCAGGTTGAACTGAAGCAACCAAACAGCTTGGCGCCAGTGACGTTGGCGGGTCGGCGCGAGAGCAGCCTGCCGTGGCAGACGCTGAGCAGTGGTTTGTTGTATCGCCTGGCGCAGAATGGCCAGGACGTGGTGCAGAACGAATTGCAGCTGTACGGGCAGACTGTTCAGCAGTTGAAGCTGACGGTGGATGAACGTGGCGGCGGTTTGGGTGAGCAGGCGCCGAGTATGAAATACGCGGTGCGGGCGACTCAGGTGATCTTCCTGGCGCGTGGGGACGGGCCGTACAGCCTGGCGTTGGGCAATCCGAGCGTGCGAACGGCGAATTTGCCGTTGTCGACGCTGATCCCCGATTTCAAACCGGAGAAACTGGCGACGTTGGGTAAGGCGACGGTGCAGGGTGACGTGGTGGTCACGCAGACTTCGACGGCAACGACGGCGGCGGTGGCTGAGACCAATTGGAAGAAGATCGGATTGTGGGCGGTGTTGCTGCTCAGTGTGGTTTTCCTTGGGGCGATGGCGTTCAGTCTGCTGCGTAAACCTCCGGCCAATTCCTGAGAATGGCTGGCGCTGCGCGCCAATCGCTGGCAAGCCAGCTCCCACAGTAATCTCTGTCGTTCACATATCTTGTGTACACCAAAGAACCTGTGGGAGCTGGCTTGCCAGCGATGAGGGCCGATCAGCCAACAAAAATCCTCAAACTGTTGCTTCACTCAACCACCACCCGTCCCGAACCGTACTACGCTAAATCCGCTACCTGAACTCTCCACCGACAATCACGTCTCATACAGGCAAATACACCCCAACGCACGTTACCGGGCGTCTTCGCTCGCTACGTTTTCAGACTCCCTGTAAACTGCGCGGGTTTTTAGCCCCCCATTCCACCGGAGCCGTCCATGTCCCGCGTTACCTTGAGTCGCTATTTGATTGAGCAGACCCGCAGCAACAACACTCCTGCCGATCTGCGCTTCCTGATCGAAGTGGTGGCGCGTGCCTGTAAGGAAATCAGCCACGCCGTGTCCAAAGGCGCCCTGGGTGGTGTTCTGGGCAGCATGGGCACTGAAAACGTGCAAGGCGAAGTGCAGAAGAAGCTCGACGTGATCTCCAACGAGATTCTGCTCGAAGCCAACGAATGGGGCGGTCACCTGGCCGGCATGGCGTCCGAAGAAATGGACAATGCCTACCAGATCCCGGGCAAATACCCAAAAGGCGCCTACTTGCTGGTATTCGACCCACTGGACGGTTCGTCGAACATCGACATCAACGCTCCGGTCGGCACCATCTTCTCGGTACTGCGTTGCCCGAACGAATACCTCAGCCAGAACGAGCCGCTGAACGAAAAAGCCTTCCTGCAACCAGGCACTCAGCAAGTTGCTGCCGGTTACGCGATCTATGGCCCACAGACCATGCTGGTGCTGACCCTGGGCGACGGCGTCAAAGGCTTCACTCTGGACCGCGAAATGGGTAGCTTCGTGCTGACCCACGAAGACATCACCATTCCTGAGTCCACCCAGGAATTCGCCATCAACATGTCCAACCAGCGTCACTGGGAAGCCCCGGTACAACGCTACGTAGGCGAGCTGCTGGCCGGTGAAGAAGGCCCGCTGAAGAAGAACTACAACATGCGTTGGGTCGCGGCGATGGTTGCCGACGTTCACCGCATCCTGACCCGTGGCGGTCTGTTCATGTACCCGCGCGACAGCCGTGAGCCGTCCAAACCCGGCAAACTGCGTCTGATGTACGAAGCCAATCCGATGTCGTTCCTGGTGGAACAAGCGGGCGGCGCATCCACCGACGGTCACCAGCGTATTCTCGACATTCAGCCTGAAGGCCTGCACCAGCGCGTAGCGGTGTTCCTCGGCTCGAAAGAAGAAGTGGCCCGCGCTACGGCCTACCACAAGGAATAAACCATGACCGCGCCCTGGCAGCCGTTGCTCGATTGGTGGTTCGGACACGCCGAATCACCGGACGACATTTCGGCTGACAAGGGCGGGTTGTGGTTTGGCAAGAAAGACAGTCAAGACCTCGAAGCTCGTGAGCGTTTCGGGGTCTTTGTCGATCAGGCCCTGGCCGGCGGATTGACCGAGTGGACGCAACGTCCCGAAGGTTGGCTGGCGCTGGTGCTGCTGCTCGATCAACTGCCGCGAATGATCTTTCGCGACACCCCCAAAGCCTTCTCCGGGGATCTGCGCGCGCAGAAGCTTGTCGCGCAAGGCATTGCGGCGGACTTTGATCGGCAACTGAAGCCGATTCAGCGGGTGTTCATCTACCTCGTCTTTGAACACTGCGAAAATCTCGCGGTGCAGAACGAAGCGGTTTCGCGGTTTATCGATCTGGTGGCTGAACAGCCGGAAGGGGAGCGAGCGGTGTTTGCCGATAACCTGGACTATGCCGAGCGGCATCAGAAAGTGATCGCGCGTTTTGGCCGGTTTCCGCATCGCAATGCGGTGTTGGGAAGGGAGTCTACGGCTGAGGAGTTGGTGTTTCTTTCTGAGCCTGGGTCAAGATTCTAAATCAAGGATTGCCTCGTAGAAGCCGTTTCATCAACAGCGCCGGCAGGCTTTTTCGTGTGTCGACAATGATATGGATGAAAACCGTTTTTTCTCGCACCTCATAAATAACCCGGTTCATCCCCAACACAATCTGGCGGTATTGGCCGAGATTGAGCTTCTCGATTTCTTCGGGGATTGAGCCTGAATAAGGCAGATCTGCGAGGCCAAGAATCGCAGCCCTGAGATCGGCATAAGTGCTTTGCCAAATTTGGTTTGAGAACTGTCTGACGAGGTAGCTGCGAAGTTCTTTGAGATCTGTTTGTGCGGACTGAAGAATAACGACCTTTAAACTCATTGATGATCGGCCTTATCCAGTTCGGTAAAGACATCTTCAGCATCACTGAACTTGCCTTCTTCGATCTCCCGATTACCCATCGCTAAAAGTTTAAGCAGGGCCATCGTGCCTTCTTGCTCTTCAAAGCTTTTCACATCCATGACCACTAGCTTGGCTTCACCATTTTGGGTGATTACCAGCGGCTCGCGGCTTTCTGTGATTGATTTGACTATTTCGGCCGTGTGGCTTTTCAAGTAACTGATCGGTTTGATTTGCGATGAAAGCTTCATGATCGAATCCCGCCAAATTGAACAGGACTGAGTTTAGTCTTAATTCAGTCCACCGTCAGTGTGAGCTGACCAGCGTGTTTCAATTCAAAATTCTTTCGTCACTAATGCCGCTTTCGCGAGCAAGCCCGCTCCCACAGGTATGTTCGGTGTTGACACAATTTGTGTTCCACCAAAAAACAATGTGGGAGCTGGCTTGCCAGCGATAGGGCCAGTGGCCGCGCCTTAAATGCGGAAGCTGCCCACCAACTGCTTCAGCCGCGCCGCCTGCTGCTCCAGATCCGAACAAGCCCGCAACGTCGCCTGCAAGTTCTCCACACCTTCCTGATTCAGCGTGTTGATCTCGTTGATGTCCACGTTAATCGACTCGACCACCGCCGTCTGCTCTTCAGTCGCGGTGGCCACCGACTGGTTCATCCCGTCGATTTCGCCGATGCGCTGGGTCACGCTGCCCAGACGTTCGCCGGCCTGGTTGGCGATGCCGACGCTGCTTTCGCTCTCGCGCTGGCTCTCGGTCATGATGCTCACGGCCTGACGCGCGCCGACTTGCAGCTCTTCGATCATCTTCTGCACTTGCTGCGCCGAATCCTGGGTGCGGTGCGCGAGGTTGCGGACTTCGTCGGCGACCACGGCGAAACCACGACCCGCCTCACCGGCACGGGCGGCTTCGATGGCGGCGTTCAGTGCCAACAGGTTGGTCTGCTGCGAGATGCTGGTGATCACTTCCAGAATCTGACCGATGTTCACCGTGTTGCTGTTCAGGGTTTCGATGTTGCCGCACGAATCGCTGATCTTCGCCGACAGCTGCTGCATGGCCTGGATGGTTTTATCCACAACCTGCTGGCCGTCGACCGCGAGGCTGCGCGCATCGCTGGAGTGTTGCGAGGCGAGCGCGGCGTTCTGGGCGATTTCCTGGGCGGCGGCGCCGAGCTGGTTGATCGCCGCCGCGACGCTGTTGGTGCGTGTCGCTTGCTGGTCGGAGTTGTACATCGACGAGTTCGAGGCGGCGACCACGCGCAGGGCGACTTCGTTGACTTGGCCGGTGGCCGAGGACACTTCGCGGATCGAGGTGTGGATACGTTCGACGAAACGGTTGAAGGACGTGCCCAGCGCGCCGAACTCATCGTTGCCATGGATCACCAGACGCTTGGTCAGGTCGCCTTCACCTTCGGCGATGTCGTGCATCGCACGGCCCATGGTCAGCAGCGGCTGCATCAGCACGCGGATCAGCATGCCGAGCAGGGCGATGATGATCACCACGGCAATGACCATGGCGATCAGCGCCGAGGTACGGAATTCGCTGAGCATCGAGAACGCGGTGTCCTTGTCCAGCACCAGCGCCACGTACCAGTCGGCCGACGGTACGCCGTTGACGCGGGTGAACGAGATCAGTTGGGTCTTGCCGTCGAACTCGACTTCTTTCAGGCCCGGGCTGACTTTCGGCGCGCCGTTGGGGTAGGCCTCGGCGAGGGTCTTGAGCACCAGTTTGCTGTCCGGGTGAATCAGGATTTTGCCGTCGGCACTGACGATGAACGCGTGGCCATGGCCGCCGAAGTTCAGCGAGTTGATGATCGCGCTGACACTGGTCAGGTCGATGTCGGCACCGGCCACACCAATCATCTGACCCAGGCGTTGTACCGGGGTGGCGACGGTGATCACCAGTTTGCCCGACGAGGCGGCAATGTACGGTTCGGTGACGATGGTCTGTTGCGCGCTGTTGGCCGCTTTGTACCAGCCACGGGCGCGGGGGTCATAGTCAGGTGCGCGGTTGCCGGCAGGGACCGAGAACATTACGCCGTCAGCACCGCCGAAGTAGCTCAGCTGGAAATTGCCGGTGTAGGCGGGCAGGTCGATGATGCGTTTCAGGCTGGCGGGAGCGTTGCCGTCGACGGCCACTTGTTGCGACAGCGACTGCAGCAACTGAATGCGGCTTTCCAGCCAGGTCTGGATGTTGCTGGTGGTCAGGCTGCCCAGTTCCTGCATCGACGCTTCGGTGCTGCTGCCCAAAGCTTCGCGCTGTCGATAGTCGTTGAAGAAAATGAAACAGGCGAACGCAACGGCCACCACGAGGGCGGCAGCCAACAAGATCTTGTGGCTGAATTTCATGTTTCTGGTCATCGAATGAACTACCGCGAAGGGGCTGGTCAAGAAAGGGCGGCAATTTGCCACACTCGGGGGCTTTGCGCTGCTCTTATTTCGACTGCGGCGCGCCAAAGATTAGGCGTCTTTTGCGAAATGCGACGAAATGCTCAATAGCCCTACAAAGTGTCTGATTTAGCGACAAATGCCGGACGAGTGGCGAGATAAATAGCCCTCGGTCGAGGGAACCAGAAGAGGGTTTTCTCTTCTAAGCTTCTGGTTGGCACCATGCCATCCCCCCTCGTTCCAGGAGTTACACCATGTCGCTGCGATCCCTCGCCCTGCTGTCGTTTTGCGTGCTGTTGGCCGCATGCAGCAAGGTCAACCAGGAAAACTACTCGAAACTGTCTGCCGGCATGGCCAAGGCCGAAGTGGAAACGTTGCTCGGTAAACCAACCGATTGTTCGGGCGCGCTCGGCATGTCCAGTTGCACCTGGGGCGACAAGAACAGCTTTATCAGCGTGCAGTACGCCGGTGACAAAGTGCTGATGTTTTCCGGCCAAGGCCTGAAGTAAACCGGGGCTTCGCGCCCACGGAGAAGAAAAATGAAGCGGTTATTGCTTATCCTTTTTGCTGGCCTGGTACTGGCCGGCTGCGCCACTTCCGGCGTGGATCCGTTGGCGCCGAAGACCGTCAACAGCGTCAATCTCAAGCGTTATCAGGGCACCTGGTATGAGCTGGCGCGTCTGCCGATGTATTTCCAGCGCAATTGCGCGCAATCCGAAGCCCGTTACACCCTCAAGCCCGATGGCAACGTCGCGGTGTTCAACCGCTGCATGACCGCGGACTGGCAGTGGGAAGAGGTCAAGGGCACGGCTTATCCACAGGTGCCGGGCAAGACCGACAAGTTGTGGGTCGAGTTCGATACCTGGTTCTCGCGGTTGATTCCGGGTGTTGCGAAGGGCGAATACTGGGTGTTGTACGTCAGCGACGACTACAAGACCGCCATCGTCGGCGATCCGAGTCGCAAGTACTTGTGGTTGCTGTCACGTACGCCGACCGTCAACGGTGTGGTGCGTGAAGAGCTGCTGAGCAAGGCGCGGCAACAGGGTTACGACACCACGCGACTGATCTGGCGAGCGTCGGATCGGCAGATGGCCAAGACCTCGAATTAAAGAACACTGCAAAACCAATTGATCGCTCCCACGCTCCGCGTGGGAGTGTCTCAATGGACGCTCTGCGTCCGCTTTTGAGACGCAGAGCGTCCCGGGCTGCATTCCCACGCAGAGCATGGGAACGATCAGCCAGGTTCTTGTGTCAACCTAAAAGGTCGCGCAGAACCAGGGTGAACGCGCGTGCACTTTCCTCTTCGCCAGCATGCCGGCCGTCACGCACCACCCACTGGCCGTTGACCAGCACGTCACGCACCTGACGGTCCCCGCCAGCAAACAACCAGCGATTCAAAATCCCGTCACCACTGGCGGTCGCCAGATATGGATCGTTGCCATCGAGCACAATCCAGTCCGCACGCTTGCCGACTTCCAGCGCACCAATTGGCTGCCCCAATGCCTGAGCGCCACCGTCCAGCGCTGCGTCATACAGCGTACGGCCAACCATCGGCTGATCCGCGCCATACAAACGGTTACGCCGCTGATCACGCAGACGCTGACCGTATTCCAGCCAGCGCAACTCCTCGACGACACTGAGCGACACATGGCTGTCGGAACCGATACCCATGCGTCCGCCTTGAGCGAGGAAATCCACCGCCGGGAAAATCCCGTCGCCCAGGTTCGCTTCGGTAGTCAGGCACAGACCGGCGATGGCGCGACTCTTGGCCATCAGCGTGACTTCTTCCGGGTTGGCATGAGTGGCGTGGACCAGGCACCAGCGCTGATCGACTTCGGCGTTTTCATAGAGCCATTGCAGCGGGCGGCGGCCGCTCCAGCTCAGGCAGTCGTCGACTTCCTTTTGCTGTTCGGCGATGTGGATGTGCACCGGGCATTGCTTGTCGCTGGCGGCCAATACTTCGCTGATCTGCTGCGGTGTGACCGCGCGCAGCGAGTGGAAGCACAGACCCAATGATTGCGCCTTTTGCTGAGCCAGCAGCGGCTGCAAGCGTGATTGCAGATTCAAGTAGTTTTCGCTGCTGTTGATAAAGCGGCGCTGGCCATCGTTGGGTGTCTGGCCGCCGAAGCCTGCGTGGCTGTAGAGCACCGGCAGCAGGGTCAGACCGATGCCGCTTTCACTGGCCGCCTGACTGATGCGCAACGCCAGTTCAGCCGGGTCCGCATACGGCTGACCGTTGCTGTCGTGGTGCACGTAATGGAATTCGGCGACCGAGGTATAACCAGCCTTGAGCATTTCGATGTACAGCTGACGGGCGATGACGCCGAGTTGATCCGGACTGATTTTTCCGACGAGCCGATACATCAGATCGCGCCACGTCCAGAAACTGTCGTTGGGGTTGCCGGCCACTTCGGCCAACCCGGCCATTGCGCGCTGGAAGGCATGGGAGTGCAGATTGGGCATCCCCGGCAGCAACGGACCGCTCAGCCGTTCGGCGCCATCTGCGGTGGAATCGGCCTGGATTCGGGTCAGCAGGCCATCGGCGCTGACCTCAAGACGTACATTGTTGGCCCATCCGTTAGGCAGCAGCGCGCGTTCGGCAAAGAAGGCGGACATGGTTCAGCACCCCATCGTGTGTTATTTGTATATACATATACAGACGTTTGCCTGCCCGGTAAACTCCGGCAAGCTAGCAACCTCTACCGACGAACAAGGATCAACCGTGCCGACTCCGCCTCCAGTTTCCCCGTTGGCCGCGAATATGGGCGACAGTCCGGCGCCCTTGTACGCGCGCGTCAAACAGATGATCACCCAGCAGATCGACAGCGGTAACTGGCCGCCGCACTACCGCGTGCCGTCGGAAAGTGAGCTGGTCAATCAGCTCGGCTTCAGCCGCATGACCATCAACCGCGCGTTGCGCGAAATGACCGCTGATGGTCTGTTGGTGCGTATGCAGGGCGTCGGCACTTTCGTTGCCGAGCCGAAGAGCCAGTCCGCGCTGTTCGAAGTGCACAACATCGCCGACGAAATCGCCTCCCGTGGTCATCGCCACACCTGCCAGGTGATCACCCTCGAAGAAGAGGCCGCCGGTTCCGAACGTGCGCTGGCGCTGGACATGCGCGAAGGGCAGAAGGTGTTCCACTCGCTGATCGTGCATTACGAAAACGACATTCCGGTGCAAATCGAAGACCGCTTCGTCAACGCGCTGGTCGCCCCGGAATACCTCAAGCAGGACTTCACCCTGCAAACCCCTTATGCCTATTTGAATCAGGTCGCGCCACTGACCGAAGGCGAGCACGTGGTTGAAGCGATCCTCGCCGAATCGTCCGAGTGCAAGTTGCTGCAGATCGAGAAGGGCGAGCCGTGCCTGCTGATCCGTCGTCGCACGTGGTCGGGGCGTCAGCCGGTTACCGCCGCACGATTGATTCACCCGGGTTCTCGTCATCGTCTGGAAGGACGCTTTCATAAATGAGCAGTGAAGTGAAGGTTTTACGTGCCGAAGGCTACCCGCGCATGCCGTGGAAAAACGGCGGCGGCAGCACTGAAGAAATCACCCGTGACGCGGGTGCCGGTCTGGATGGTTTTGGCTGGCGGCTGTCGATTGCCGACATCGCCGAGTCGGGCGGTTTTTCAACCTTCGCCGGATACCAGCGGGTGATCACCGTGTTGCAGGGCGACGGCATGACCCTGTGTGTGGACGGTGACGATACTCGGCCATTGTTACCGCTCGACCCGTTTGCTTTCAGCGGCGAAAGTCAGGTGTCCTGCACACTGCTCGGTGGCGCGATCCGCGACTTCAACCTGATCTACGCGCCGCAGCGTTACCGCGCACGCTTGCAGTGGCTGAATGGCGAGCAGCGGTTTTTCAGTTCGGCGGGGACGGTGCTGGTGTTCAGTGTCAGTGAGTTGCTGGCAGTGGCGGTCGGTGAAAAGACCGCACAGCTTGGACGGCATGATTGCCTGCAACTGGACGGTAACACCGGGCTGGTTGAGGTTGCGGTCAATGGCGGTTGCTGCGTGATCGAACTGACTACGCGCTGATCTCCCTGCTCATATAAAACACTTGTGGTGAGGTGATTTATCCCCGATGGGGCGCGAAGCGGCACTGCTTTTGTTTAGAAAGCAGGGGCTGCTGCGCAGCCCATCGGGGATAAATCCCCTCGCCACAAGTGCATTCACACTTCTTGTTTCTTTGGTGCACCAACTTGTTACCGAACGCCCCAGCGTGGAGCAAAACCGCGCCCACGTAACAACCATCAGCCTTCCACAAAATCCCTCGCGAAAAATTTCATCCACGCCCGAACCCTTGTTTCAGGCGCTCTCCAGCCTCATCCACGATTTTTCTTGAACACTCCTCCAGCAAGTTGGCCGCTTGATTGCATATGCTTGTATGTACAAGTAAAGACGTATGCGTATAAGTCCGCAGCGTCCACTGATTCGCTTGTCGCGCATAGAAGCGCACAGGCTGCTTGCCCACTGCCAGGGTTGGTTTGAATTGATCGCTGAGGAGTCTTTTTCGTGACTGACAACAAGATGACCACTGCTACTACATTTACAAAGCATCGTGACGTAGAAATCCGCGCCGCACGCGGCAACAAGCTGACCGCCAAGAGCTGGCTGACCGAAGCGCCGCTGCGCATGCTGATGAACAACCTCGATCCGGAAGTCGCCGAGAACCCGAAAGAATTGGTGGTCTACGGTGGTATCGGTCGCGCTGCGCGTAACTGGGAGTGCTACGACAAGATCGTCGAGAGCCTGACCAATCTGAACGACGACGAGACCCTGCTGGTGCAATCCGGCAAGCCGGTCGGCGTGTTCAAGACCCACAGCAACGCCCCGCGCGTACTGATCGCCAACTCCAACCTGGTTCCACACTGGGCGAGCTGGGAACACTTCAACGAACTCGACGCCAAAGGCCTGGCCATGTACGGCCAGATGACCGCCGGCAGCTGGATATATATCGGCAGCCAGGGCATCGTTCAAGGCACCTACGAAACCTTCGTTGAAGCCGGTCGCCAGCACTACAACGACAACCTCACCGGCAAGTGGGTCCTGACCGCAGGTCTCGGTGGCATGGGCGGTGCTCAACCACTGGCCGCCACCCTGGCCGGTGCTTGCTCGCTGAACATCGAATGCCAGCAAGTGAGCATCGATTTCCGCCTGAAAAGCCGTTATGTCGACGAGCAAGCCAAAGACCTCGACGACGCCCTGGCGCGCATCGACAAGTACACCAAAGAAGGCAAAGCCATCTCCATCGCGCTGCTGGGTAACGCCGCTGAAATTCTCCCGGAGCTGGTCAAGCGCGGCGTACGCCCGGACATGGTCACCGACCAGACCAGCGCCCACGATCCACTCAACGGTTACCTGCCGGCCGGCTGGACCTGGGACGAGTACCGCGCCCGCGCCAAAACTGAACCGGCCGCTGTGATCAAAGCCGCCAAGCAGTCGATGGCCGTGCACGTCAAAGCCATGCTGGAATTCCAGAAGCAAGGCATTCCGACCTTCGACTACGGCAACAACATCCGTCAGATGGCGCAGGAAGAGGGCGTCGAAAACGCGTTCGACTTCCCGGGCTTCGTACCGGCCTATATCCGTCCGCTGTTCTGCCGTGGCATCGGCCCGTTCCGCTGGGCGGCGCTGTCGGGCGATCCGCAAGACATCTACAAAACCGACGCCAAGGTCAAAGAACTGATCCCGGACGACGCGCACCTGCACAACTGGCTGGACATGGCCCGCGAGCGCATCAGCTTCCAGGGTCTGCCGGCACGTATCTGCTGGGTGGGTCTGGGTCTGCGCGCCAAGCTCGGTCTGGCCTTCAACGAGATGGTCCGCAGCGGCGAGCTGTCGGCACCGATCGTGATCGGTCGCGACCACCTCGACTCCGGTTCGGTATCCAGCCCGAACCGCGAAACCGAATCGATGCAGGACGGTTCCGACGCCGTGTCCGACTGGCCATTGCTCAACGCTCTGCTCAATACCGCGAGCGGCGCGACCTGGGTTTCCCTGCACCACGGCGGCGGCGTCGGCATGGGCTTCTCCCAGCACTCGGGCATGGTGATTGTCTGCGACGGTACTGACGAAGCGGCCGAACGTATTGCGCGCGTGCTGCACAACGACCCGGCTACCGGCGTCATGCGTCACGCCGATGCCGGTTACCAGATCGCCATCGACTGCGCCAAGGAGCAGGGTCTGAACCTGCCGATGATTACCGGTAAATAAAGATCCTGTGGGAGCTGGCTTGCCAGCGAAAGCGGTGGCACTACTGGCATTGATGTTGAAAGTGCCGACGTCATCGCTGGCAAGCCAGCTCCCACAAGGTTTCAGTAGCCCGAGAGAACAATTAAACAATCCACAGAGGTTGAATCATGGCTGTTAACACCGATCGTGCAGGCAACAAACCGTTGATCGAAAGGCGTTCGATCGACTACATCCCGGAAGCGGAAAGACACGGTCGTCTGTTTAGCCAGTTCACCCTGTGGATGGGTGCCAACCTGCAAATCACCGCGATTGTCACCGGGGCCCTGGCCGTGGTGCTGGGCGGTGATGTGTTCTGGTCGTTGATCGGTCTGTTGATCGGTCAACTGCTCGGCGGCGGGGTGATGGCGCTGCATGCGGCGCAAGGGCCGAAGCTCGGTCTGCCGCAGATGATTTCCAGCCGCGTGCAGTTCGGCGTGTATGGCGCCGCCATCCCGATCGTGTTGGTGTGCCTGATGTACCTCGGTTTCACTGCCACCGGCACGGTACTGTCCGGTCAGGCGCTGGGCCAGTTATTTGGCGTCAGCGACACCGTCGGCATCTTGCTTTTCGCCAGTGTCATTGTGGTGGTCACGGTGCTCGGTTATCGGGTGATCCACTGGATCGGCCGTGTCGCCAGTGTCATTGGCGTGATCGCTTTCGTTTATCTGTTCAGCCGGCTGATCAGTCAGGTTGACGTCGGCGCACTCCTGCAAATCCGCCATTTCAGCTGGAGCAGCTTCCTGCTGGCGGTGTCGCTCGCCGCTTCCTGGCAGATCGCGTTCGGCCCTTACGTGGCTGACTACTCGCGATACCTGCCGAGTAATACCTCGGCGGTAAAAACCTTCTTCGCCGCCGGTGCCGGTTCTGTGGTCGGCGCGCAAGTGGCGATGATCCTCGGTGTGTTCGCCGCAGCTTCCGCCAACGGTCAATTCGCCGGTCACGAAGTGGCCTACATCGTCGGTCTGGGCGGCACCGGTGCCACCGCTGCGTTGCTGTACTTCAGCATCGCGTTCGGCAAAGTGACCATCTCGACGCTGAACTCCTACGGCAGTTTCATGTGCATCGCGACCATCATCAGCGGCTTCCGTGGCCACCTGCAGGTCTCGCGTTTGCAGCGTCTGGTGTTCGTGCTGTTCATCGTCGGCGCTGCAACCCTGATCGCCTTGCTCGGCCAGCACTCGTTCCTCGGTGCGTTCAAGTCTTTCATCCTGTTCCTGCTCGCCTTCTTCACCCCGTGGAGCGCGATCAACCTGGTGGACTACTACTGCATCACCCGTGAGCGCTATGACGTACCGGCGCTGGCCAATCCTGACGGTCGCTACGGACGCTGGAACATGCTCGGGATCAGCGTCTATGTGTTCGGCGTGCTGGTGCAGTTGCCGTTCATCTCCACCAAGTTCTACACCGGTCCGCTGGTGGCAGCGCTGGGTGATGTGGATATCTCCTGGATCATCGGTCTGGTGTTGCCTGCCGCCGTGTATTACGTGTGCGCCAAAAAATGGCACAGCGCTGTACCTGATCAGCTGATTCTGCCGGTCGAGCAGAGCAGCCATGCACAACCTGAAAAAAGCGGGGCCAGTCGCGTAGCGGCGCAGGCCTGATTGGACGTGGACAGGGCTGGATGCCTCTTGACTGCCGTAAGCCCAATTCATGATTAGGAGCGTCACGACAATGAAATCGAACAAGACCCTGCTGACCACTTTGCTTTCCATGGGCCTGCTCGCCAGTGCCGGTGCCACTCAGGCCGCCGGTTGGTGCGAATCGGGCAAACCGGTGAAATTCGCCGGGCTGAATTGGGAAAGCGGCATGCTGCTGACCGACGTTCTGCAAGTGGTGCTGGAGAAAGGTTACGACTGCAAGACCGACAGCCTGCCGGGCAACTCCATCACCATGGAGAACGCCCTGAGCAGCAACGATATTCAAGTGTTCGCCGAAGAATGGGTCGGCCGCAGCGAGGTCTGGAACAAGGCCGAGAAGGCCGGCAAAGTCGTCGGTGTCGGCGCGCCAGTGGTGGGCGCGGTGGAAGGCTGGTACGTGCCGCGCTACGTGATCGAGGGCGACGCCAAGCGCAAGCTTGAGCCGAAAGCGCCAGACCTGAAAAACATCGCTGATCTGGGCAAATACGCCGCTGTGTTCAAGGACGCCGAAGAGCCATCGAAAGGCCGTTTCTACAACTGCCCGGCCGGCTGGACCTGCGAGCTGGACAACAGCGAAATGCTCAAGAGCTACGGCCTGGAAAGCAGCTACACCAACTTCCGTCCGGGCACAGGCCCGGCGCTGGATGCGGCGGTGCTGTCGAGCTACAAGCGTGGTGAGCCGATTCTGTTCTACTACTGGTCGCCAACCCCGCTGATGGGCCAGGTGGATCTGGTCAAACTCGAAGAGAAACCAGGCGTGAACAAGGAAGTGACGATCAAAGTCGGCCTGTCCAAGACCTTCCACGAAGAGGCCCCGGAACTGGTGGCCGTGCTGGAAAAGGTCAACCTGCCGATCGACCTGCTCAACCAGAACCTGGGGCGCATGGCCAAGGAACGCATCGAGTCGCCAAAACTGGCGAAAATCTTCCTCAAGGAACATCCTGAAGTCTGGCACGCATGGGTGAGCGAAGACGCAGCCAAAAAGATCGACGCGGCCTTGTAGGTCGAGTTTTTCCGGCTGCCGGCCACGGCAGTCGGATGCTTGATCGCAACCCCTTGATTGAGAGTCTCTTATGTTTCCCGAAAGCTTTACCTTTTCCATCGCCGACTGGGTCAACGGTTGGGTCGATTCGCTGGTGACCAACTACGGTGATGTGTTCCGCCACATCTCCGACACCCTGCTCTGGGCCATCGTCAATCTCGAGGGCCTGCTGCGCGCCGCGCCGTGGTGGTTGATGCTGGCGATTGTCGGTGTCGTCGCCTGGCATGCCACGCGCAAAGTCGTGACCACCGCTGTCATCGTCGGTCTGCTGTTCCTCGTTGGCGCTGTCGGCCTGTGGGACAAACTCATGCAGACCCTGGCGCTGATGATGGTCGCGACGATCATTTCGGTGCTGATCGGCATTCCGCTGGGGATCCTCTCGGCGCGCAGCAATCGCCTGCGTTCGGTACTGATGCCGCTGCTCGACATCATGCAGACCATGCCAAGTTTCGTGTACCTGATTCCGGTGCTGATGCTGTTCGGCCTGGGCAAGGTGCCGGCGATTTTTGCCACGGTGATTTACGCCGCACCGCCGCTGATCCGCCTGACCGATCTGGGCATTCGCCAGGTCGACGGCGAAGTCATGGAAGCGATCAATGCGTTCGGCGCCAATCGCTGGCAGCAACTGTTTGGCGTGCAACTGCCGCTGGCCCTGCCGAGCATCATGGCCGGGATCAACCAGACCACCATGATGGCCCTGTCGATGGTGGTAATCGCCTCGATGATCGGTGCCCGGGGCCTGGGTGAAGATGTGCTGGTGGGGATTCAGACCCTCAACGTCGGACGCGGTCTTGAGGCCGGTCTGGCGATCGTGATTCTCGCAGTGGTCATCGACCGCATTACTCAGGCGTACGGTCGGCCACGGCATGAGGTGAGCAAATGAGCAACGCAACCGTGAGCAAGATCGAAGTCAAAAACGTCTTCAAGATTTTCGGCAACCGCGCCAAGGACGCCTTGGCCATGGTCGGCCAGGGCAAGACCAAGGATCAGGTGCTGAGCGAAACCGGTTGTGTGGTCGGCGTCAACGACCTGTCGCTGAGCATCGGCACCGGTGAAATCTTCGTGATCATGGGCCTGTCCGGCTCCGGCAAATCGACGCTGGTGCGCCACTTCAATCGTCTGATCGACCCGACCAGCGGCGCGATTCTGGTCGACGGTGTGGACATCCTGCAATACGACATGGAAGCCCTGCGCGAATTTCGCCGGCACAAGATCAGCATGGTGTTCCAGAGCTTCGGCCTGCTGCCGCACAAGACCGTACTCGACAACGTTGCCTACGGCCTGAAGGTGCGCGGCGAGAGCAAGCAAATGTGCTCGGAGCGTGCGCTGCACTGGATCAACACCGTGGGCCTTAAAGGCTACGAAAACAAATACCCGCACCAGCTCTCCGGCGGCATGCGTCAGCGTGTCGGCCTGGCCCGCGCCTTGGCGGCGGACACCGACATCATCCTGATGGACGAAGCGTTCAGTGCGCTGGATCCGCTGATCCGCGCCGAGATGCAGGATCAGTTGCTGGAGCTGCAAAAGACTCTGCACAAGACCATCGTTTTCATCACCCACGACCTTGATGAGGCGGTGCGTATCGGCAATCGCATTGCGATTCTCAAGGATGGGCGGCTGATTCAGGTCGGTACGCCGCGCGAGATCCTGCATTCGCCGGCGGATGAGTACGTTGACCGGTTCGTGCAGCGGCGTGCTGCGGTGGTTTGATCTGAATAGTGCATTGCACTGACTGGCCCCATCGCTGGCAAGCCAGCTCCCACAGGGATTGTGTGAGCCCTGAGGGCTGCCAGGCCCGATTTCTACAGAGATTGTGTGAACACTGGAGATCCTGTGGGAGCTGGCTTGCCAGCGATGGGGCCAGTGAAGCTGCATCAATATTACGGTTGAGGTTTTAGATGTCCCAGGCTGAAAAAATCATCATCACCGGCGTCCCCCTGCGTTGGCAGGACGTGGTCGCCGTCGCCCGTCACGGTGCACAACTTGAGCTGTCGAGCGACACCTGGGCGCGCATCGAAAACGCCCAAGGCATCGTTCAGCGCATCGTCGAAAGCGGCGAGCGCGCCTATGGCGTCAACACCGGTCTGGGCGGCTTGTCCAACGTCTCGCTGCAAGACGAACAACTCAGCCAGCTCTCGCGCAACACACTGCTCAGCCACGCCTGCGGCGTCGGCCCGGTACTGCCCGACGAGCAGACCCGCGCCATCATCTGCGCGGCGATCCACAACTACAGCCACGGCAAATCCGGCATTCATCGGCGTGTCGTCGAAGCGTTGCTGGCGCTGCTCAATCGCGGCATCACCCCGCAAGTGCCGTCGCAAGGTTCGGTGGGTTACCTGACCCACATGGCGCACATCGGCATTACGCTGCTCGGCGTCGGCAACGTCAGCTATCGCGGGCAGATCACCTCTGCACAACAGGCGCTGGCCGAAGAAGGCCTGCAACAGGTACAACTCGGTGCGAAGGACGGTTTGTGCCTGGTCAACGGCACACCATGCATGACCGGCCTCAGCTGTCTGGCAATTGCCGACGCCAGGCGACTGGTGCATTGGGCCGACGTGATTGGTGCCATGAGCTTTGAAGCCCAGCGCGGTCAGATCGACGCGTTCGATGCCGAGATCATCGCGCTGAAACCACACCCGGGCATGCAGCACGTCGGCGTCAACCTGCGTGCATTGCTCGATGGCAGTGAAGTGATTGCGTCGAGCAAAGGCATTCGTACTCAGGATGCGCTGAGCATTCGCTCGATCCCGCAAGTGCACGGTGCTGCACGCGATCAACTGGATCACGCCATCAAACAAGTCGAAGCCGAACTCAACGGCTGCACCGACAACCCGCTGTTGCTCGGTACGCCGGACAACTTCCGCGTCATGTCGCAAGCCAACCCGCACGGCCAATCTGTGGCGATGGCGGCGGACTTGTTGGCGATTGCCATGGCCGAAATCGGCTCGATTGCCGAGCGCCGTCTCGATCGCTTGGTGAATCCGCACGTCAGCGGTCTGCCGGCGTTTCTGGTGGCCAATCCGGGGGTGAACTCGGGGATGATGATCGTGCAATACGTCGCCGCGTCGCTGTGTGCGGAAAACCGCCAATTGGCGCAACCGGCGGTGCTCGACAACTACATCACCTCAGGCCTTCAGGAAGACCATCTGAGCATGGGCACCAACGCCGCGCTGAAGCTGCATCGCGCATTGGAAAACTGCACGCAGATCCTCGCCATCGAATATCTGCTGGCGGCGCAGGCGTTTGAATTCCTCAAGGAGCAACGCTTCGGTGCGGGCACTGACCGGGCGTGGCGACTGCTGCGCGAAACGGTCCCGGCCTACGATCAGGATCGCTGGCTGGCGCCGGATATCGCCGCCGCCGCAAGCGTTCTGAAAAACCCGAATTCGCTGCACAACGTATTACCGAATCTGCACTGACAATACCCATACCAGCGTGCCAAGGCGCGGATCGCTCAGAAGGCGAGAGGCGACGGATAACGGAATGCTCCGGAGCGACTGGTAGTTAATAACAAACTCTCAAAAGGAGCATTTAAATGACTGCGCTGAACCTGATTCCCGGCCAACTGAGCCTGGCCCAACTGCGTGACGTTTATCAGAACCCGGTCAAGCTGAGCCTCGACAACAGCGCTTCCGCGCAGATCGAGGCCAGCGTCGCTTGCGTTGAACAGATCCTCGCCGAGAACCGCACCGCCTACGGCATCAACACCGGTTTCGGCCTGCTGGCCTCGACCCGCATCGCCAGTGAAGACCTGGAAAACCTCCAGCGCTCGCTGGTGTTGTCCCACGCCGCCGGCGTTGGCCAACCGATCAGTGATGACCTGGTGCGGCTGATCATGGTGCTCAAGGTCAACAGCCTCAGCCGTGGTTTCTCCGGCATCCGCCGTGTGGTGATCGATGCGCTGATTGCACTGATCAACGCCGAGGTTTATCCGCACATTCCGCTGAAAGGTTCGGTCGGTGCCTCGGGTGACCTCGCGCCATTGGCGCACATGTCGCTGGTGCTGCTGGGCGAGGGCAAGGCGCGCTACAAGGGCGAGTGGATGGAAGCCACCGAAGCGCTGAAAGTCGCCGGTCTGACACCGCTGACACTGGCGGCGAAAGAAGGCCTGGCGCTGCTCAACGGCACGCAGGTTTCCACGGCATTTGCGCTGCGTGGTTTGTTTGAGGGTGAAGATCTGTTTGCCGGCGCGATTGCGCTGGGCGGTCTGACGGTCGAAGCGGTGCTGGGTTCGCGTTCGCCATTCGATGCGCGGATCCACGCGGCTCGCGGCCAGAAAGGCCAGATCGATGCTGCCGCTGCCTACCGCGATCTGCTCGGCGAGCGCAGCGAAGTCTCCGACTCGCACCAGAACTGCGAGAAGGTTCAAGACCCGTACTCGCTGCGCTGTCAGCCACAAGTCATGGGCGCGTGCCTGACCCAGTTCCGCCAGGCTGCCGAAGTACTGGCCGTTGAAGCCAACGCCGTGTCGGATAACCCGTTGGTGTTTGCCGCCGAAGGCGATGTGATTTCCGGCGGCAACTTCCACGCCGAACCGGTGGCCATGGCGGCTGACAACATGGCGCTGGCCATCGCCGAAATCGGCTCGCTGAGTGAGCGCCGCATCTCGCTGATGATGGACAAACACATGTCGCAACTGCCGCCGTTCCTGGTGGCCAATGGCGGCGTGAATTCTGGCTTCATGATTGCCCAGGTGACTGCGGCAGCACTGGCCAGCGAGAACAAGGCGCTGTCCCATCCACATTCGGTGGACAGTTTGCCGACTTCGGCCAACCAGGAAGACCACGTGTCGATGGCCCCGGCGGCTGGCAAGCGTCTGTGGGAAATGGCCGAGAACACCCGCGGGATTCTCGCGGTGGAATGGTTGGCGGCGGTGCAGGGGCTGGATCTGCGTAATGGTCTGAAAACCTCGGCCAAGCTGGAAAAGGCTCGAGCGATTCTGCGTAAGGAAGTGCCGTTCTATGAGAAGGACCGCTTCTTTGCGCCGGACATCAATGCGGCGACTGAGTTGTTGGCTTCGCGGTGCCTGACCGCGCTGGTTCCGGCGAAATTGCTGCCTAGCCTTTAACCCTACCCACTGATCGTTCCCACGCTCTGCGTGGGCATGCCTCAAGGGACGCTCCGCGTCCAGTGACGCGGAGCGTCACGGGCTGCATTCCCACGCAGAGCGTGGGAACGATCATCAATCCAAACGGAGGCCAACAGTGAAAACCCTCTGGCAACACTGCCACGTCGCAACCATGGCGCAGGGCGTCTACTCGATCATCGAAGACGCGGCCATCGTGACGTCCGGTGCGCTCATCGAGTGGATCGGCCCGCGCAATCAATTGCCCTCCGGCGAATACCCGGCGGTCAATGACCTGCAAGGTGCGTGGGTCACCCCCGGTCTGATCGACTGCCACACCCATACGGTGTTCGGCGGCAACCGCAGCGGCGAATTCGAAAAGCGCCTGCAAGGCGTCAGCTATGCCGAGATCGCCGCGCAGGGTGGCGGCATCGCCAGCACCGTGCGCGCGACTCGCGAAGCGACTGAAGACGAGCTGTTCGCCAGCGCCGCCAAGCGTCTGAAAAGCCTGATGCGCGACGGCGTGACCACAGTCGAAATGAAGTCCGGCTACGGCCTCGATCTGGCCAACGAACGCAAGATCCTCCGAGTGATTCGTCGCTTGGAAAAAGAGCTGCCGATCAGCGTGCGCAGCACCTGTCTGGCCGCTCACGCGTTGCCACCGGAATACAAGGATCGCGCTGACGATTACATCGATCTGATCTGCACCGAGATGCTGCCGGCATTGGCCGCCGAAGGGCTGGTCGATGCGGTGGATGCGTTCTGCGAATACCTGGCGTTCTCGCCGGATCAGGTCGAACGTGTGTTTATCGCTGCACAGAAACTCGGTCTGCCGGTGAAACTGCACGCCGAACAGCTGTCGTCGCTGCACGGCTCCAGCCTCGCCGCACGCTACAAGGCGCTGTCCGCCGATCACCTGGAATTCATGGACGAAGCCGACGCCATCGCCATGGCCGAATCCGACACCGTCGCGGTGTTGCTGCCGGGGGCGTTCTACTTTCTGCGTGAAACCCAACTCCCGCCGATGGACGCCCTGCGCAAACATAAAGTGAAGATCGCCATCGCCAGCGACCTCAACCCCGGCACCTCGCCGGCGCTGTCGTTGCGCCTGATGTTGAACATGGCCTGCACCTGTTTCCGCATGACCCCGGAAGAAGCCTTGGCCGGTGCGACGATTCACGCCGCGCAAGCGCTGGGCATGGCTGATACCCACGGTTCGCTGGAAGTCGGCAAGGTCGCGGATTTTGTTGCCTGGCACATCGATCGTCTGGCGGATCTGGCTTATTGGCTCGGTGGTGATCTGGACAAACGCGTCGTGCGTCACGGCGTTGAATCAAGTCTGTAGGAGAGCGGTTGTGGATAAGGTTCTGAGTTTCAAACAAGGACGCGTGCCGCTGCTGATCAGCATGCCTCACGCGGGTCTGCGCCTGACGCCTGCGGTCGAGGCCGGGCTGATCGCGGACGCGAAAAGCCTGCCGGACACTGACTGGCATATTCCGCAGCTTTACGATTTCGCTGAAGAGCTGGGCGCCAGCACCCTGGCTGCCGAATATTCGCGCTTCGTCATCGACCTGAATCGTCCGTCCGATGACAAACCGCTGTACGTCGGCGCCACCACCGGGTTGTACCCGGCGACCTTGTTCGATGGCATCCCGCTGTTCAAGGAAGGGTTGGAGCCTTCGAAAGAAGAGCGCGCGACGTATCTGGAACAGATCTGGACGCCGTATCACCGCACCTTGCAGGAAGAGTTGGCGCGGCTGAAGGCTGAGTTTGGCTACGCGCTGCTGTTCGATGCGCATTCGATCCGCTCGATCATCCCGCACCTGTTCGACGGCAAGCTGCCGGACTTCAACCTCGGCACCTTCAACGGCGCCAGTTGCGATCCACAGTTGGCCACGCAACTGGAAGCGATCTGCGCGCGTCACGACGATTACAGCCATGTGCTCAACGGGCGCTTCAAGGGCGGCCACATCACCCGTCATTACGGCAACCCGGCCGAGAACATTCACGCTGTGCAACTGGAACTGGGCCAGTGCACGTATATGGAAGAGTTCGAACCGTTCCGCTATCGCCCTGACCTGGCCGAGCCGACGCGGGTGGTACTCAAGGAGCTGCTGCAGCACTATCTGGCCTGGGCAAAGTCTCACTACACCGCATAACCCCCTGTGGGAGCGAGCCTGCTCGCGAAGGCGTCCGGTCAGCCAATATTTGCGTTGACTGACACACCGCATTCGCGAGCAGGCTCGCTCCCACAGGTTTTGTATGCAGCAGAAAAATTTGCGGTAGTGCACAGGCATGCTCATTGACGTAAATCGGGTTTATGATGCCCAACGGCAGAATAATAGAAGTCCCCCCAGGGATGACCTCGACCCCTTACGGAGCGCGCAATGCAGACTTTGTTTCCGCAGATCAAACCTCACGCCCGGCACGATCTGGCTGTCGACGACACCCATACGCTGTACGTCGACGAAAGCGGTTCGCCGGAGGGTTTGCCGGTGGTGTTCATCCACGGCGGTCCCGGCGCCGGTTGCGACGCGCAAAGCCGTCGCTATTTCGATCCGAACCTGTATCGCATTGTCACCTTCGACCAGCGCGGTTGCGGCCGCTCCACCCCGCACGCCAGCCTGGAAAACAACACCACCTGGGATCTGGTCGCCGACCTTGAGCGCATCCGCAAACACCTGGGCATCGATAAATGGGTGCTGTTTGGCGGCTCGTGGGGTTCGACCCTGGCGCTGGCCTATGCGCAAACTCACCCGGAGCGTGTGCATGGCCTGATCCTGCGTGGGATCTTTCTCTGCCGTCCGCAGGAAATCGAATGGTTCTACCAGGCTGGTGCCAGCCGTCTGTTCCCCGATTACTGGCAGGACTACATCGCACCGATTCCGTTGGACGAGCGCGATGATCTGCTCAGCGCGTTCCACAAACGCCTGACCGGCAACGACCAGATCGCCCAAATGCACGCCGCCAAGGCCTGGTCGACCTGGGAAGGGCGCACCGCGACCCTGCGGCCGAACCCGCTGGTGGTCGATCGTTTCTCCGAACCGCAACGCGCCTTGTCGATTGCGCGGATCGAATGCCACTACTTCACCAACAATGCGTTCCTTGAGCCGAATCAACTGATTCGCGACATGGGCAAGATTGCTCACCTGCCGGGCGTGATCATTCACGGCCGTTACGATGTGATCTGCCCGCTCGACAATGCCTGGGAATTGCACCAGGCCTGGCCGAACAGTGAGCTGCAGGTCATTCGCGATGCCGGCCATGCCGCGTCCGAACCGGGTATCACCGATGCGTTGGTGCGTGCGGCCGGCCAAATGGCCCGGCGCCTGCTCGACTTGCCGCCCGAAGAAGCATGAAGGGGCTTTTACAGCGCGTACGCGGTGCGCGGGTTGAAGTGGCGGGAGAGGTGGTTGGCGCGGTAGACCAGGGTTTGCTGGTGCTGGTGGCGGTCGAACCCGACGACACGCGTGCCAGCGCCGACAAACTTCTGCATAAGCTGCTTAACTATCGTGTATTCAGCGACGCCGAGGGCAAGATGAATTTGTCCCTGGCGGATGTTGGTGGCGGGTTGCTGCTGGTCTCTCAGTTCACCCTGGCTGCCGACACCAAAAGCGGGTTACGCCCAAGCTTTTCCACCGCGGCGCCACCGGCCCTTGGCGAGGAATTGTTCGACTATCTATTAGGCAAAGCGAAACAGGTGCATGGCACTGTGGCATCAGGTAGATTCGGCGCCGATATGCAGGTGCATTTGGTCAACGATGGCCCGGTTACCTTTTTGTTACAGACCTGAAAGCGCCTGAAACACCTTTTTAGGAAATTTCGACTGTTTTTAGGGTGTTTTCGCGATAAATACTTTGTTACCCCTGATGCGTTGTCATGCGGGCTACTAGATAATCGCGCGCTACGGGGATCAGCGTTCGTTGGTCCATTTTGACTTAGGTAGAGACTTGTCCGGATCCGATTGGGGAATCATTTTGCCCCAGCGGAGTCGGAACAATGCTCGCCAACCTGGCATATAGATAGCTGGCCGTTGGTTTATTGATCTGTTTTCGGCGAGGGTTGCTCGTGATTGTTAGTCCCTGTAATGCAGCAAAAATGTCTGCCAAACGCATGCGAAGTGCCCTGGTAGCGGGTTCGGCGCTCCTGTGCCTGCTCAGCGCCGGTCAGCTTTGGGCGTTCAATCTTGACGATGTATCGACCAAGGCCAAAGAGCTGGCCGGGCAGAAATTCGAAGCCCCGCGCAGCAACCTGCCGAACGAATTCCGCGACATGAAGTTCGCGGACTATCAGAAAATCCGCTTCCTCACCGAAAAGGCTGAGTGGGCTGATCAGAAGACCCCGTTCAAACTGTCCTTCTATCACCAGGGTATGCACTTCGATACACCGGTGAAAATCAACGAAATCACGGCGAACACCGTCGAAGAGATCAAATATGATCCGACGCGCTTCGATTTCGGCGACCTTAAATTCGATCCGAAAGCTACCGAACAACTGGGTTATGCCGGTTTCCGTGTGCTGTATCCGATCAACAAGGCCGACAAGCAAGACGAAATCATGACCATGCTCGGCGCGAGTTACTTCCGCGTTGTCGGCAAGGGCCATACCTACGGCCTCTCGGCGCGTGGTCTGGCGATTGATACCGCGCTGCCATCGGGCGAAGAATTCCCGCGTTTCCGCGAGTTCTGGATTCAACAGCCGAAGCCGGGCGACAAGCATCTGGTAATTTTCGCGCTGCTCGACTCGCCGCGCGCTACCGGTGCCTATCGTCTTATCCTGCGTCCGGGCAGCGACACCATTGTTGACGTCAAGGCGCAGGTGTTCCTGCGTGACAAGGTCGGCAAACTGGGCATCGCGCCGCTGACCAGCATGTTCCTGTTCGGCGCCAACCAGCCGTCGAAAGTCCTCAACTATCGTCGTGAACTGCACGACTCCAGTGGTCTGTCGATCCATGCCGGTAACGGCGAGTGGATCTGGCGTCCGCTGAACAACCCGAAACACCTGGCCGTGAGCAACTTCAGCGTCGAGAACCCGCGTGGTTTCGGTCTGCTGCAACGTGGCCGCGACTTCAGCCACTACGAAGACCTCGACGACCGCTACGACAAGCGCCCAAGCGCCTGGATCGAGCCGAAGGGCGAGTGGGGCAAGGGCACTGTTGATCTGGTAGAAATTCCGACCGCCGACGAAACCAACGACAACATCGTTGCGTTCTGGAGCCCGGAAACCATGCCGGAGCCAGGCAAGCCGCTGGACTTCGCCTACCGTCTGCACTGGACCATGGACGAAGCGGCGATTCACGCGCCGGACAGCGCCTGGGTTTCGCAGACCCTGCGTTCGACCGGTGACGTCAAGCAATCGAACCTGATCCGTCAGCCGGATGGCAGCGTTGCCTACCTGGTCGACTTCGAAGGTCCATCGCTGGCGGCGCTGACCCCGGACGCCGACGTTCGCAGCCAGGTCAGTGTTGGCGACAACGCCGAACTGGTTGAAAACAGCGTGCGCTACAACCCGGAAACCAAGGGCTGGCGTTTGACCCTGCGGATGAAAATCAAGGACGCGAGCAAGTCGACCGAGATGCGTGCCGCACTGGTTCAGCCTGTCGTGACCGCCGATCTGGCCAAGTCTTCGGTGCCGGCGTCCAATTCGTCCGTCGCCAAGGCCGACAAGGTTGCCGCCAAGCAACAAGAGAAACTCGACAAGGAAGCCAAGGCCGCCGAGGCCAAACAGGCTGACGCCAAGCCAGTAGCAGATGCCAAGGACAAGGCCAACAAAGACGCCAAGCAGCCAGCGGCTGCGGACGCGGCCCCAGCCACACCGGAATCGGCACCGACTGAAGAAGTCCTGACCGAGACCTGGAGCTATCAGTTGCCTGCCGATGAGTAACTCTCAAGTACAGCCAGAGACTCTGTCCGAGTACCTGGCGCATCTGCCGATGACCGACGAGCAGCGCGCGGAACTCGCGGGCTGCCAGTCGTTCAGCGAGCTGCACCAACGCTTGTCGTCCTCGACGTTCGACGCCCCTGCCGAAGCCGCCCAGGCTTCGGTGGGCAAGCGCCTGACCCTGAGCACTGCCGAAGAGCTCGAGGAAGCGGAAATGCTGGTGCTCGACGCCAGCGGTCGGGTCAGTCTCAAAGCGACACCGCCGATCCGTCGGACCAAAGTCGTGCCAGAGCCATGGCGCACCAACATTCTGGTGCGTGGCTGGCGTCGTCTGACTGGTCGCACGAACCCGCCACAACCGCCGAAGGATGAGAACGTCCTGCCGGCCGCGCGCTGGCGCACGGTCGGTTCGATCCGCCGCTACATTCTGTTGCTGCTGATGCTCGGCCAGACCATCGTCGCCGGTTGGTACATGAAAGGCATCATGCCGTACCAGGGCTGGTCGTTCGTCGATCTCGATGAAGTCCTGCATCAACCGTTGCTGCAAACCGCCACACAAGTGCTGCCGTATGCGCTGCAAACCAGCATCCTGATTCTGTTCGGGATTCTGTTCTGCTGGGTCTCGGCCGGTTTCTGGACTGCACTGATGGGCTTCCTCGAGTTGCTCACCGGTCACGATAAATACCGCATCTCCGGCAAAAGCGCCGGCAACGAGCCGATTGCCAAAGACGCGCGTACCGCGCTGGTGATGCCGATCTGCAACGAAGACGTGCCGCGTGTGTTCGCCGGTCTGCGGGCAACGTTCGAATCGGTTGCCGCCACCGGTGATCTGGATCGCTTCGACTTCTTCGTGTTGAGTGACAGTAACGACACTGACATCTGCGTGGCCGAGCAACAGGCCTGGCTGGACGTCTGCCGTGAAGCCAAAGGCTTCGGCAAGATCTTCTATCGTCGTCGTCGCCGTCGGGTGAAACGCAAGAGCGGCAACCTCGACGACTTCTGCCGTCGTTGGGGCGGTGACTACAAGTACATGGTTGTGCTCGACGCCGACTCGGTGATGAGCGGCGAGTGCCTGACCAGTCTGGTGCGCCTGATGGAAGCCACGCCGGACGCCGGGATCATCCAGACCGCGCCGCGTGCGTCGGGCATGGACACCCTGTATGCACGCATGCAGCAGTTCGCCACCCGCGTATACGGCCCGCTGTTTACCGCCGGTCTGCACTTCTGGCAGTTGGGTGAATCCCACTACTGGGGTCACAACGCGATCATCCGCATGAAGCCGTTCATCGACCACTGCGCCTTGGCGCCGTTGCCGGGTAAAGGTGCGTTCTCCGGTGCGATCCTGTCTCACGACTTCGTTGAAGCCGCGCTGATGCGTCGTGCCGGTTGGGGCGTGTGGATTGCCTACGACCTGCCGGGCAGCTACGAAGAACTGCCGCCGAACCTGCTGGATGAACTCAAGCGTGACCGTCGCTGGTGCCACGGCAACCTGATGAACTTCCGTCTGTTCCTGGTCAAAGGCATGCACCCGGTGCACCGTGCGGTATTCCTCACCGGTGTGATGTCTTACCTGTCGGCGCCGTTGTGGTTCTTCTTTCTGGTGCTGTCGACCGCGCTGTTGGCGGTGAACACGCTGATGGAGCCGCAGTACTTCCTTGAGCCGCGTCAGCTCTATCCGTTGTGGCCACAATGGCACCCGGACAAGGCGATCGCGCTGTTCTCGACGACCATCGTGCTGCTGTTCCTGCCGAAACTGTTGAGCATCATCCTGATCTGGGCCAAGGGCGCGAAAGAGTTCGGCGGCAAGTTCAAGGTGACTCTGTCGATGCTGCTGGAGATGCTGTTCTCCATGCTGCTGGCGCCGGTGCGGATGATTTTCCACACCCGTTTCGTCCTCGCCGCGTTCCTCGGCTGGGCCGCAACCTGGAATTCGCCGCAACGTGACGACGACTCGACGCCATGGAGCGAAGCGGTCAAGCGCCACGGCCCGCAAACCTTGCTGGGTTTCTGCTGGGCGCTGCTGGTGATCTGGCTGAACCCGAGCTTCCTGTGGTGGCTGGTGCCGATCGTCGGTTCGCTGATGCTGTCGATTCCGGTGTCGGTGATTTCCAGCCGTGTCGGTCTGGGCCTCAAATCCCGTGACGAGAGCCTGTTTCTCATCCCCGAGGAATACAATCCGCCACAGGCGCTGCTGGCGACCGATCAGTACACCCATGAAAATCGTTACCACGCGCTGAATGACGGTTTTGTCCGCGCGGTGGTCGATCCGCAGCAGAACGCCTTGGCGTGCTCGCTGGCGACTTCCCGTCACGGTCAGGCCGAGCCGATCGAGTGGCTGCGTCAGGAGCGTGTTCGCCACGCGAT
Organism: Pseudomonas sp. FW305-7; assembly: GCF_058786735.1. Taxonomy (NCBI): domain Bacteria; kingdom Pseudomonadati; phylum Pseudomonadota; class Gammaproteobacteria; order Pseudomonadales; family Pseudomonadaceae; genus Pseudomonas; species Pseudomonas sp. FW305-7. The sequence continues at coordinate 6,282 of NZ_JBYSZA010000010.1, read as the reverse complement.
CAAGGTTGGCCCTGCGGGGCTGAACAACCATGATCGTCTGCAACTGCTGAGCGACCCGGTTGCTCTGGCGCGCTTGCACGAGCAGGTCTGGGCCGAGGGTCACGCCGAGTGGCTGGATGCCTGGCGGGCTTCGGTGAAAGCCGATCCGCATGCGCCGCTGTTGCCGTTGCGACCGGTGAGCCTGCAGGCTCAACCGGCCTGATGAAGAAACCCCGCGAAAGCGGGGTTTTTTTTGCCCTGACGACAGCGGGCGCTGATCTGCAATCAATCAAAAAACCTTGTGCAAACGGACGAGTGCGTTAGCATCCGTCCCCGAATTGGCGCACCCGGGCAATCTTGCCCGCCTCTGTTGGTTTTCGCGCCGCAAACGCAATGGTTTTGGGGACTTGAAGATGAAGAAGTATCTGTCGATGCTGCTGGTCGGCGTCACGGCACTGGTTGCAGTCAATGCGGCGCACGCTGGCGCAATCGATGACGCGGTCAAGCGCGGCACCTTGAAAGTCGGCATGGATCCGACCTACATGCCGTTCGAAATGACCAACAAGCGCGGCGAAATCATCGGTTTCGAAGTCGACATCCTCAAAGCCATGACCAAGGCCATGGGCGTCAAGCTGGAGCTGGTCTCCACCGGTTACGACGGGATCATCCCGGCGCTGATGACCGACAAGTTCGACATGATCGGCAGCGGCATGACCCTGACCCAGGAACGCAACCTGCGCCTGAACTTCAGCGAACCGTTCATCGTTGTCGGCCAGACCCTGCTGATCCGCAAGGAGCTGGAAGGCACCATCAAGTCCTATAAAGACCTGAACACCGCCGACTACCGCATCACCTCCAAACTCGGCACCACCGGTGAGATGGTCGCCAAGAAGCTGATCGCCAAAGCCAAGTACCACGGCTACGACAACGAGCAGGAAGCCGTGCTCGACGTGGTCAACGGCAAGGCTGATGCCTTCATCTACGACGCGCCGTACAACGTTGTGGCGGTGAACAAGGTCGGCGCCGGCAAACTGGTGTTCCTCGACAAACCGTTCACCTACGAACCTTTGGCCTTCGGCTTGAAGAAGGGTGACTACGACAGCATCAACTTCATCAACAACTTCCTGCACCAGATTCACGAAGACGGCACCTACGATCGCATCCATGACAAGTGGTTCAAGAGCACCGAGTGGCTCAAGGACATGGAATAACACTCGGTCAGTTAGACCGAGTCGCCTCAATCGCGGGCAAGCCCGCTCCCACAGGTTTAGCGGCGAACACAAAATTTATGTTCACCGCTAAACCTGTGGGAGCGGGCTTGCCCGCGATGAGGCCCTTCCAGGCGACACAGAATTCGGAAACTGTAAAACAGATGAAACATAAAAAAGCCCAATGGCCCTGGCACGTCCTCACCGTGCTGGTGCTGATCGGCCTGGCTGGCGCGTTGTACTACGCGACGTCGCTGATGTCCTACGAATGGCGCTGGAACCGTGTGCCGCAGTACTTCGCCTATCAGGCCGAGGAAACCCAGCGCGCCGCCGACATTTCCACCGTCAGCGAACTGGTGCGCAAGGGCGGCAGCGCGCAGGTCACCCTGCGCAACGACGCCGGTGACGAGCAGCACCTGACCGTCGACGAAAACAGCCTGCAATTCGCTCAGGGCGACGATGTGGCCGAAGGCGACGTCGTGGGTGTGACCCGGCATTGGGCCGCAGGACCGCTGCTGTGGGGGCTGTGGACGACGCTTTGGCTGTCGGTGGTCTCCGGGATTCTGGGGCTGCTGATCGGTCTGGTCACCGGGCTTTGCCGCTTGTCGAGCAACCCGACCCTGCGCGACCTGTCGAGCATCTACGTCGAACTGGTGCGCGGCACGCCGCTGCTGGTGCAGATCTTCATTTTCTACTTCTTCATCGGCACGGTGATGAACCTGTCCCGCGAGTTCGCCGGGATCGCTGCACTGTCGCTGTTCACTGGAGCCTATGTGGCGGAGATCATCCGTTCCGGCGTGCAATCGATTGCCCGTGGCCAGAACGAAGCCGCCCGTTCGCTCGGTCTGAGTGCCGGTCAATCGATGCGCCACGTGGTGCTGCCGCAAGCATTCAAACGCGTGCTGCCGCCGCTGGCCGGGCAGTTCATCAGTCTGGTCAAGGACACCTCGCTGGTGTCGGTGATCGCGATTACCGAGCTGCTGAAAAGCGGTCGTGAAGTCATCACTACTTCGTTCTCGCCGTTCGAGATTCTGTTCTGCGTCGCCGGTCTGTACCTGTTGATCAACCTGCCGCTGTCGAAAATCGCCAGCCGGCTTGAGCGGAGGCTCGCGCAAAGTGATTGAAGTCCGCGATCTGGTAAAAGTCTTCGACACCCGTGGCCAGGTGGTGCGGGCTGTGGATAACGTCACCACCTCAGTCGCCAAGGGCGAAGTGCTGGTGGTGATCGGCCCGTCCGGTTCCGGCAAATCGACCTTCCTGCGCTGCCTCAATGGCCTGGAAGAGTTTGACTCCGGCTCGGTGAGCATCGACGGCCTGCAACTGGCCGACCCGAAAACCGACGTCAACGCCTACCGCCGCGAAGTCGGCATGGTGTTCCAGCATTTCAACCTGTTCCCGCACATGACCGTGCTGGAAAACCTCTGTCTGGCGCAGAAAGTCGTGCGCAAGCGCGGCAAGAAAGAGCGCGAAGCCAAGGCCATGGAGTTGCTGAAAAAGGTCGGTATTGCGCAGAAGGCCAACGAGTTTCCGTCACGCCTGTCCGGCGGTCAGCAGCAGCGCGTGGCGATTGCCCGGGCGCTGGCGATGGAGCCGAAGGTCATGCTGTTCGATGAGCCGACTTCGGCGCTCGACCCGGAAATGGTCGGCGAGGTGCTGGATGTGATGAAAAACCTGGCCGTGGAAGGCATGACCATGGTCTGCGTCACCCACGAGATGGGCTTCGCCCGGGAAGTGGCGGATCGGGTGTTGTTCTTCGATCACGGCAAATTGCTCGAAGATGCCTCGCCCGCTGAGTTCTTTGATGCGCCGAAGGATCCGCGCGCTCAGGCCTTTTTGCGTCAGGTTCTGTAACTGCGGCGTACTCTCGGACGCCATCGCTGGCAAGCCAGCTCCCACAGTGAGCGGGTTGAACACAACCTATGTGTTCGACACAAATCCTGTGGGAGCTGTCTTGCCAGCGATAGCATCACTTCGGTCCCAAGAGAACCGAGGCAGATGAGTTACCTCAAACCTTGAATCGGCCGACCAGCATTTGCAGGTGAGTACCAAGGCGCGCCAGCTCAACACTCGACGCTGCCGTCTCCTCACTCGCTGCCGAGGTCTGATCCGACACATCCCGCACATTCAGCACGCTACGGTTGATCTCTTCCGCCACTGCGCTCTGCTGTTCGGCTGCTGCGGCAATCTGCTGGTTCATCGCCTGAATCGCCGACACCGTGCGGGTGATGCTTTCCAGCGAGCCGCCGGCGCGACGGGTCAGCTCTACGCTGCTGTCGGTCAGGGTGCGGCTGTTGTCCATGATCGTCGCCACCTGCTGGGTACCGTTTTGCAGGCCGACGATCAGCTCTTCGATTTCTTCGGTGGACTTCTGCGTGCGCTGGGCGAGGCTACGCACCTCGTCGGCAACCACGGCGAAACCCCGTCCGGCTTCACCGGCTCGGGCGGCTTCGATCGCCGCGTTGAGGGCCAGCAGGTTGGTTTGCTGGGCCACGGATTTGATCACGTCGAGCACGCTGCCGATCTTGTCACTTTCGCGTTTCAGTTCGCCCATGGCTTCGGTGGAGTGACCCACTTCAGCGGCCAGGCGCTCGATCTGGGCGATGGCTTCACCGACGACTTTGTCGCCTTCGCGGGCCTGTTGGTCGGCGGCGACGGCGGCTTCTGAGGCTTCCTCGGCGTTGCGCGCAACTTCCTGCACGGTGGCGGCCATTTCGTTCATGGCGGTGGCGACCTGGTCTGTCTCGATCTTCTGATTGTTGACCCCGGCGCTGGTCTGCTCGGTGACCGCCGACAGCTCTTCGGCAGCGCTGGCGATTTGGGTGACGCCGTCGCTGATCCCGCCGATCAACTCGCGCAGGCCTTGGGTCATGCTCTGCATCGAACGTTGCAACTGACCGAGTTCATCGCGGCGCTGCGAGACCAGGTTGTGCGTGAGATCGCCGGCGGCAACACGCTCGGCAACTTTCAGGGTCTGGTTCAACGGAATGATGATCTGCCGGGTGATTGCCCACGCGGCCAGCAGGCCGAAGGCCACGGCCAGCAGGGTCGCGATGATCAGCATGTTCTTGGCGTGGGCGGCATCGGTGTCGCGCACCACGGTTTGGGATTCGGTGAGCTTTTTGCTGACGTCGAGCAGGATGTCGCCCTGAGTCGACATGCGCGCCTGGGCCTTGGCGCTATTGACCTGGGAGTCGCGGAACTGGGCGACTGCCGCACGGTAGGCCTTGATCGAGTCGGTGGCCTGTTGCAGGTTGGCGATGTGCTGTTCCGGCAGTTTCGCCGGCAGGCTTTCGAGGTTTTTCAGGGCATTGTCGATGGCGTCCAGCGCCGGTTGTTCGGCCTCGGCCTTGCCGCTGTAGGTGTAGCCGCGCACCTGATAGCGGGCCTGTTGCAGCAGTTTGCTCAGCTCGATCACGCTGTTGAATTGCGCGACGCTGTCGCCCTGCAGCACGGATTTTTCGACTTCGGAAACCTTGGCCACGGCGTTGTCGGCGCTGGCGCCGAGTTTGCTGCGGGCGTCTTCGCGTTGCACGGTGGCTTGGGTCATGTCGGCGAAAGCGCGTTTGTACTCGGCGACGGCTGCCAGTTGTTGATCGACCATCGCCGCATCGGACGGTTGTTCGATCAGGCTGCGAGCGGTTTGCAGGCCGCTATCGAGTTTGTTCAGCAACTCGGTAACCGCGCCCGGGCCTTGTTCGCCACGGCGTGCTTCATAGTCCAGGCGTGCCAGGCGCAAGTCCTTGGTCAGCTCGTTGAGGCTGGAGATGAAACCGAGCTTGTCGCCACGGCTGATGATGCCGCTCATGCCGGTCCAGCCGGTAAAGGTGATCAACAGCGTCAGCAACAGCACCAGGCCGAAACCGATTCCCAGCTTGCGTTTGACGCTGACGTTCCCAAGATTCTCGGCTAACCAACGGTACATGCGACGACTCCCCTCGGACCACTAATTGGACTTATGGGGACTGTATCGGCCGCATGATGGCAATCTGTAACACCATTTATCCGGGTGGGACGTGATCCTGTGGCGAGGGAGCTTGCTCCCGCTCGGCGGCGCAGCCGTCGTAAACGCCTGAATGCGGTGTGCCTGCAGAATGAAAAGCGCTGGCCGCTGCGCGCCCAAACGGGGGCAAGCCCCCTCGCCACAGGGATCGGTGTGGAATTTAGAACAGGCGCGCGAGCAGGGCGGTGACGGCGGTTTCGACGCGCAGGATGCGTTCGCCCAGTTGCACCGGTTGCAGGCCGGATTTGGCCAGCAGATCGATTTCGTAGGGAATCCAGCCACCCTCGGGGCCGATGGCCAGGGTCACCGGTTCGTTCAGCGCGCGCGGGCAGGGTGGGTAGTTGCCGGGGTGGCCGACCAGGCCGAGGGTGCCGTCGGTAATCGCCGGCAGCCGGTCTTCAACGAAAGGCTTGAAGCGCTTTTCGATGATGATCTCCGGGAGCACGGTGTCGCGTGCCTGTTCCAGACCGAGGATCAAATTTTCGCGAATCGCGTCAGGCTCAAGAAACGGCGTCTGCCAGAAACTCTTCTCGACCCGGTAGCTGTTGACCAGAATCACCTTGGACACGCCCATGGTCGCCACGGTCTGAAACACCCGACGGAGCATCTTCGGACGTGGCAGAGCGAGTACCAGGGTCAGCGGCAGCTTGGCCGGTGGTGGCTGATCGAGGCTGACGCGCAGCTCGGCTTCACCTGCTTCGAGGCGAAGCAGTTCGGCCGAACCCATCAGCCCATTGATCCGCCCGACGCGCAGGCTGTCACCGACTTCCGAGCGATGCACTTCCTGCATATGCGTCAAACGGCGATCACGCAGCACCACACGGTCGGCCGCAATGAAATCGGCCTCTTCGAGCAACAGCAGATTCATGCCTGGGTCGCTGGCGGCTGGTCGTTGTGATCGTCAGCGGTTTCGTCCGGGCGTTCGCGCTTGCTGATCAGGCCACCAAACAGAATGCCGATTTCAAATAGCATCCACATCGGCACCGCCAGCAGGGTCTGCGAGAAGATGTCCGGCGGGGTGAGGATCATGCCGACCACGAAGCAGCCGATGATCACGTACGGGCGGATCTTCTTCAGGTATTTGACGTCGACCAC